>DATGXM010000336.1:0-11449 GCA_035298985.1 Azonexus sp.
CTCGGCTACCTTCTCGCCGGACATCCGCGAATTGGCAGCCGGCCTGCTGCACCAGCCGGTCTCGGTCGACGTCGCGCCGCGCAACACGGCGGCCGAAACGGTGACCCAGCGCGTCATCGAAACCGACCGTGAAAAGAAGAAGGAACTGCTCTGCCACCTCTTCGAGTCGCGCGGCTGGCACCAGGTGCTGGTCTTCGCCCGCACCAAGCACGGCGCCGATGCGCTGGCCAGGACGCTGGAAAAGTCCGGCATCAAGTCGGCGGCGATCCACGGCGACAAGTCGCAGGGCGCCCGTACCCGCGCCCTGAGCGAATTCAAGGACGGCAAGCTGGTGGCCCTGGTCGCCACCGACATTGCGGCGCGCGGCATCGACATCGATGCGCTGCCCTATGTCATCAACTACGAACTGCCCAATGTGCCCGAGGACTACGTGCACCGCATCGGCCGCACCGGCCGCGCCGGCATGGAAGGCGAGGCCATTTCGCTGGTCTGCCATGACGAACGCAGCAACTTGAAGGACATCGAAAAGCTGATCAAGCGCAATCTCGAGCGCGTGGTAATCGAGGGCTTCGAACAATCGGCCGTCGCCGCGCCGCGCCCGCCGCAGCAGCCACGCGGCCCGCGCAAGCCGCAGCACGGGGCGGCACAGCCGAGAACGCAGGCGCAGAAAGCCGGCAAGGGGAGCGGACGTCCGGCCCAGCATCACAATGGTAACCGCCATCGTTGACTTGCATTCATTTACGCTGCCGCGTGGGGCGGCAGGCTTGTCGCCGCCCCCAAAAACGTCTACTGTGGAAACTATTTCATTAACTTCATACCGTTAGTGAACGTTCTTAAGGCGTTTTGGAGGTTGGGATGCCCCCCCCGCAAAAAATCCGGCTTGGCGACCTGCTGATCCAGCAAGGTCTGCTGACTGACGAACAACTGAAGATTGCGCTCGACGAGCAAAAGCGTACCGGGCGCAAGCTGGGGCGCGTCTTTGTCGAAAGCGGCTACGTCACCGAGGCCGGCATCTCGCAGGCGCTGGCCCGCCAGTTGCAGATTCCCTTCATCGACCTCAAGAGCTTCACGCCCAAGCCCGAGCTGATCAAGCTGCTGCCCGAGGCGCCGGCCCGTCGTTTCCGCGCCCTGGTCCTGGCCCAGCTGGCCGATGGCCGCTTGCAGATCGGCATGTCCGACCCGACCGATCTTCAGGCCTATGACGAAATCACCCGCTTGGTGCGCCGCGAGATCGATCTCGCGGTGGTTACCGAGAGCGAATTGCTGGCCATGGTCGACCGCGTGTACCACCGCGGCGAGCAGATCACCGGGCTGGCCAAGGAACTCACCGCCGAACTGGGCGACGTGCCGATCGAATTCGGCGATCTGCTCGGCCTCAACCCGGGCGCCGAGGACGCGCCGGTCGTCAAACTGCTGCAGACGGTGTTCGAGGAAGCCATGCGCCTGCGCGCTTCCGACATCCACTTCGAGCCGCAGGAAAAATCGCTGCGCATCCGTTTCCGGATCGACGGCGTGCTGCATATCCAGACCGAAGCCGACGGCAAGGTGTCGTCGGCTGTCGCGCTGCGCCTGAAGCTGATGTCCGGCCTCGATATTTCGGAAAAGCGCCTGCCGCAGGACGGCCGTTTCCACATCAAGGTGCGCTCCAATCCGGTCGACGTGCGGATTTCCACCCTGCCGACGCAGTACGGCGAATCGGTGGTCATGCGACTGCTCGCCCAGAACACCGGCCTGCTCGAACTGGACAAGATCGGCATGCCGGAACGCGTGCTCGGACGGCTACGGCATGCGCTGAAACGGCCGAGCGGCATGGTGCTGGTCACCGGCCCGACCGGTTCCGGCAAGACGACCACGCTGTACGCCGCGCTGAACGAACTGAACAGCCCGGAAAAAAAGGTCATCACCGTCGAAGACCCGGTCGAATACCGGCTCGGCGGCCTCAACCAGGTGCAGGTCCATGAAAAGATCGACCTGTCCTTCTCGCGCGTGCTGCGCACCGTGCTGCGCCAGGACCCGGACATCGTGCTGATCGGCGAAATGCGCGACCAGGAAACTGCCGAAATCGGCATGCGCGCCGCCATGACCGGCCACCTCGTGCTGTCCACCCTGCACACCAACGACGCCGTGTCGACGCCGATCCGCCTGCTCGACATGGGCGTGCCGCGTTACATGGTGGCGCTGTCGGTGCACATGGTCATCGCCCAGCGCCTGGTCCGGGTCATCTGCGGCAACTGCCGCGAATCCTATGTGCCGACACCGAGCGAACACGAATGGCTGCGCTACGAGTTGGCTGACCAGGTCGACAGCCACAGCTTCCATCACGGCCGCGGCTGTACGCATTGCGCCAATACCGGCTACCAGGGGCGGACCGGCGTCTATGAATTCCTCGAAATGAGCGACAAGGTGGTCGAGGCGCTCAATCATGAAGACCCGGGCGAATTCATGCGTGCCGCCCGTGTCCAGATGGCGGGCGAAACCCTGCGCCGTGATGCGGTCCGCCTGGTGCTGGCCGGACAAACCACGGTGGCGGAAGCCATGCGCATCAGCAACCAGTTCGAGGAATAAGCCGGGGTGGCCAATTTCGCCTACAAGGGCCGCGACGCCGGCGGCAAGCTGGTCGAAGGCGTGCTGGAAGGCGCGTCGTCGGGCGTTGTTGCCGATCTGCTGCTCGGCCGGGGGGTGACGCCGGTTTCCATCCAGGAAACCACTGCCAAGGCAGCACCGGGCGGTGGAGGCGGGCTCAGCCTGTTCAAGCCCAAGGTCAAGCACGTCGACCTCCTGCTTTTCTCGCGACAAATCCATACCCTGCTCAAGTCCGGCGTACCGATCATGCGGGCGCTCGCCGGCTTGCAGGAATCGGCGACCAATCCGGCGATGAAGGAAGTCATCCGCGACGTGCGCGAAAGCCTGGAAGCCGGCCGCGAACTGTCGGCATCACTGGCGCGCCATCCCGATGTGTTCAACCCCTTCTATATCTCGATGGTGCGGGTCGGCGAAGCGACCGGCCTGCTCGACGAAATTTTCCTGCGCTTGTTCGATCACCTCGAATTCGAGCGTTTCATGCGCGAGCAGGTCAAATCGGCGCTGCGTTACCCAATGTTCGTGGTGCTGGCGATGGCGGCGGCCATCGTCGTTGTAAACCTGTTCGTCATTCCGGCCTTTGCCAAGGTATTCGAGGGCTTTGGCGCCGAACTGCCGTTCATGACGCAAATCCTGCTCGGCTTCTCCAATTTCATGGTTGCCTGGTGGCCGGCCATGCTGGTCGGGACCATCGCGGCCGTCTTCATCTTCCGCGCCTGGGTCGGCACGACGGCGGGGCGCATGCAGTGGGAGGCGTTCGTCCTGCGCGTCCCGATTGCCGGCAAGATCATCCGCAAGGCCGCAATGGCCCGCTTTGCCCGCAGCTTCGCCCTCGGCATGCGCAGCGGCGTCCCGGTGATGCAGGCGCTGACCAATTCGGCGCAAACCGTGGACAACAGTTATATCGCCACCAAGATCGAAGGCATGCGCGATACCGTCGAGCGTGGTGAAAGTGTCGTGCGCTCGGCCATCGCTTCCAATTTTTTCACGCCCGTCGTGCTCCAGATGATTTCGGTCGGCGAGGAGTCCGGCGCGCTTGACGACATGCTTGAAGAAGTCGGCCAGATGTACCAGCGCGAAGTGGAATACGAGTTGAAGACGCTTGGCCAGCAGATCGAGCCTATCCTCATTGTCTGCCTGGGCGCGCTCGTGCTGGTGCTGGCGCTCGGTATCTTCCTGCCGATGTGGGACCTCGGCAAGGTGGCCATCAAGCGATGATGCGGCCATGCGGCGTTATTACGAATTTGCCATTGTCGTCATCCTGATCAGCATATTGGCCCTGGTGCTGCTGGCGGCGCTGGGCAGGACGAGCAATGAGATGGAAGAGGCGGGGGTCCAGGCCGAGGTGGCAACGATACGGCTGGGATTGATCGAGGTGGTGGCGCACCGTGAGACGTTTGGCGGCAGCCTGCCGAAGAGCGACAACCCGGTGGACTGGCTTGCCACGCGGCCGGCCAACTATCTGGGCGAGCTGGATGGTATGCCGGACAACAAGTCGGTCTGGTATTTTGACCGCCAGGCAAGGGAGTTGATTTACCGCTTTCGCGACGGGCATCGGGCCAGATTCAAGCTCAGCCGCGACGGCAATGTCGAGAGCCAGAGGGCGGTTGTGGCGAGCGTCGGCCTGCTGCGACTGGAGGATCAGTGAGAATAAATGTTGAGAAGGAAGGTGAATATGTCTAAAGTAATAAAACTTATACCCGTTATAACGGACATGAACCCTCGACCCGTCTATCGTCGACAAGGCCAGTTCGGTTTCACGCTGATCGAACTGATCGTTGTCGTCATCATTCTCGGCATCCTGGCTGCTGTTGCCTTGCCGCGCTTCGTCAATCTGCAGCGCGACGCGCGCATCGCCAAGTTGCAGGCGGCACGTGGCAGCGTCTCGGCGGCTTCGGCGTTGGTCCATGCGACGGCGTTTTCGCGGGCCGGTATCGCCGATACGGCGCCGTGCGCCGGGGGCGGTACGGCCGACAATGCGACCGGGCTAACCGGCACCCTATGTACCGAGAGCGGCCTCATCAATATGGTCTATGCCTACCCGGCCGTGACGGCAATCGGCACCCCGGGGATACTGTCCATGGCTGGCCTGACCGGCGTTTTCAATCCGAATGCCGCGCAATTGCAGGCCGAGGGCTATACCTACAGCGTCGCCGGCGGGGTCGCCACCTTTGGCGTGCTCGGCGCGACGGATGCAACACACTGTTTATTTACCTACACCCAACCGCCTGCGCCGAATCAAGCGGCGACGATCAGCGGTTTGGATACCGCCGGATGTTGATTTTTTAAATTTTAGGAGTTGGAAATGAAAATGATGCAAAAAGGCTTTACCCTGATCGAACTGGTGGTGGTGATTGTCATTCTTGGCATTCTGGCGGCAACCGCTCTTCCCAAGTTTATCGATCTTCGTTCTGAAGCTGCCACGGCGGCCAATAGTGGCGTAGCAGGGGCACTTTCTTCAGCGGCATCTATCAATTATGCAGGCTGTGCGGCCACCGGCTTTCCGACTGTCGCTTCGGCGAAGTGTCAGCCTCTGACGACCAGTCAAACCTGTAATGCAACGGCTGCTTTGCTGTTGCAAGGTGGAGTGCCTTCCACCGTGACAATTTCTGGAACGGCTGATTGCTCTGGAACGAATACGACAGCTACCTGTACGGTGGCTGCAAATCCTGCAGTTACTGGTTCCACCAACGCAACCGCAACGATCATTTGTACTCGCTAAATCTGTTTTGAGGCTGGTTCAATGCTTACTTGTTAAGCAATATATGGGGGGTGCCGGTCGAGCTCGTGGATTCACGCTGATTGAGCTCATTGTAATGATGGTCATCATCGGCATCCTGGCGGCAGTCATGATCCCCCGCTGGGACGGCAGTTCCGGTTTCGACGAGCGCGGTTTTCGTGATCGCGTCGTCGCCGGCCTGCGTTATGGGCAGAAATCGGCCATCGCCGCCCGGCGGACGGTGTGCGCCAGTTTTTCCTCGCCGCCGGCCAGCGTCGCCTTTCGGATTTCGAGCGCCAATGGGGCGGCGACTTGTACGACCGGGGCGGCGCTGATCGGCCCGGATGGCAATCCCCTGGTCATTACGGCACCGGGCAATGTCAGTTTTGCCGCCCTGCCGGCCGATGTGGTTTTCGATGCGGGCGGCCGGCCGGGCAGTGCGGCAGCAATCAGCGTATCCCAGCTGCCGGCGGCGCTGGTTATCACCGTCGAGGCGGAAACGGGCTATGTCCATTAGACCGGCCCTGCAGCGCGGCATCACGCTGGTCGAGCAGATCATGTTCATCGTCATCGTCAGCGTCGGCGTGATTGGTCTCGTCTCGGTCATGAATCCGTCTATCCGGGCCAGTGCCGATCCGATGCGAACCAAGCAGCTAGTGGCCATCGCCGAATCGCTGCTCAACGAAATCATGCACCAGCCATTTACCTGGTGCGATCCGGATGATGCGGCGGCGAGCACCGCACAGTCCTACGGCGATTGCGCCAATCCGCAAAATGCTTTTGGCCCCACGCCGGCCGGCGAAACCCGCCATGCCGTCGGGATCGACCCGCCCTTCGATAACGTGGCGGACTATGCCGGGCCGCTGGCGACCATCGATGATCCGTCCGGCAGCAATGCCATGGCCGGCTACTCGGCCGTTGTCGCCATGGCCCGTGTCGGCAATGCACTTGGCCTGGCCGACGACACGGCGGCCTTGAGCGTGACCGTCACCGTGTCTTTCGGTACCGAATCCTTTGCCCTGACCGGCATTCGTTTCCGCTATGCGCCGCGCATTTGATTTTCGGCCGTATTCCCGGGGTGAGCGGGGTTTCACTCTGGTCGAGATGATCATTTCCATTGTCATCACCGGCATTGTCGTGTCGATGGTCGCCATGTTCGGGCGCGGGCAGGTCGATGCCTATATGGATGCCAACAACCGGGCGGAATTGTCCGATGCGGCCGATACCACGCTGCGCCGGGTCGCCCGTGAATTGCAGGCGGCGCTGCCCAACAGCGTGCGGCTGTCGGGTAACTTCCTGGAATTCGTGCCGATCCGCGATGCCGGCCGCTACCGGGCCGCGCTCGATGCCGCGGGGGCAGGCGATATCCTCAATTTCGCCAGCAGCGCCGACACCACCTTCGATGTGCTCGGGCCGCCGGTGACCATCCCGGCCAGCCATCACCTCGTCGTCTTCAATCTCGGGCAGCCCGGTTCGGATGTGTACGACGGGAGCAGCCGTCGCACCGTGACGGCCGGGGTCGGCTTGAACAACGTCACGTTCGCCCCGGGCGGCGCACAATTTCCGCTCGCCTCGCCGCAAAGCCGCTTCCAGATCGTCAGCACGCCGGTCATTTACGAATGCAGCGTGGCCACCGGGCAATTGATCCGGCGCTCGGGTTTTGCCTATGGTCACGCCTGGCCGCCCGATCCGGCCACGCTGGGTGGCGTCGCCGCCGTCTTGACCGACAACGTGAGCTTCTGCGCCTTCAACTATGTGCCGGCCATCCTGCAGCGCAACGGCCTGGTCGTCCTACGCCTGACGCTGACGCGCAATGGCGAGTCGGTGGAATTGCTGCATCAGGTCGATGTCCAGAACACGCCATGATTTCTAATTTGCCCGTTTTTTCCGGTCGCCCGGGGAATTCACGCATAGCCCCTGCCCGGCGCCAGCGCGGGGTCTCGATCATCACCGGCGTCTTCCTGCTCATGCTCATGGCCGTACTGGCGGCGGTCATCGCCAATGTCGTGTCGACAGCGCACGTCAACCTGGCCGCCGACATCGGTGGGGTGCGGGCCTACCAGGCGGCGCGGGCCGGCGCGGAATGGGGCATGTACCAGCTCGACCCGAATGCCGGGACCGCGGCCCTGCCGGCCTGCCCGGCGACAACGACCACGGTCATGCTCGGGCATAGCGTGGAGGTGAGTTGCCTGAGTTCATTTACCACCGAGGGTAGCCGCCTGATCGGTATCTACCGGATATTTTCGAAGGCCACCGCCGTCGGCGGCAAGGCGCCGGGGATCGAGCGGCAGGTCGAAGTGACGATGGAAAAGTGCAGGGATCCGCTGGTGGTTACCGTTGCACCTTACGATTGCTGAGGATTTCGGGGGATGGCGCTGATGAAAGCTGACACGTTTCTCGCCCGCTGGCTTCTGCAGGCAATGTTCCTCCTGTTGCCGGGCGTCGCGCTGGCTGCCATCACCATCAACTCAGCCACGGTGAATGGCGGCGCCTCGGTGATTGTCGCTCCCGGAGGCAGCTTTACCGTCAGCGCCAATGCTACGACGAGCGGATCCAACGCGGTCGACGACTGGGGTTCGATCCGCTGGGCGGTCGCCACCTCGGCACCTGCTGCCGCATCGATGACCTGCGATTCATCGCCCAATTTCAATGGCGACGGGACCTATACCCAGGCCTTCGGCGCGATCGGGCCGGCCACCGCTGGCACCTACAACCTGTATCTGATCGCCTACAACGACAATGCCTGTTCCAGCGGGGCGAGCGCCACCTTTTCAAAGGCGAATGCCGTTGTGGTGGACAGCAACCCGCGCGTGCAGTCGATCAACCGGGCCAGTTTCGATCCGTCCTCGGTAGGCACTGCCGTGCAGTGGACCGTGACCTTTACCCGCTCAGTCACCGGCGTAGACCTGAGCGATTTTGCACTCGTCCAGGCCGGCGGGGCGGCCGGGGCCAGCCTGGTATCGGTCACCGGTTCCGGCACGGTATGGACAGTCACGGCCAATACCGGCACGGGAGCCGGCACGCTGCGCCTCGACCTGATCGACAACGACAGCATTGCCGCCAGCGGCGTCAAGCTCGGGGGTACGGGCGTGGGCAACGGCAATTTCACCGGCCAGTTCTACAGCCTGCTGGCGAGCGTCTGCACCCCGGGGCTACTGTTCTGCGACGACTTCGAGCGATCCAGCCCCGGCGCGATCGGCAACGGCTGGAGCATAACGCCCGCCTCAGCCGGGAATTGCAGCGGTGTGGCGGGAAATAGCGGTTGTGCCGGCATCGACAGCGATATCCCGCCGTTCAATACCTATTCGAACCCACGGCCCAACACGACGCGCGCCATGTTCACGCGCTGGGCGCAGGTGACGGTGCAGAGTCCGACCGTCAACCTGGCCGGCAAGGCGGGGGCGCAACTCAGTTTCTGGATGCGCCGTGGCGATGACTCGTTCAGCGAATGCCCCGAAGCGTCCGGTGAGAATTACCTGGTGAAATATCGGGCCAGCGACAATACCTGGAAAATCCTCGCCCAGTATCCGTCGGCGCCCTCGGCCGCGTTGTGCGATGGCGGGCCGGTTTATCTTCCCGTCATCGAATTGCCGCCCGATGCCCTGCATGCCAATTTCGCCATGCAGTTCTTCCAGCCCTCCGGCAGCGGCGACAGCGGCAGCGGCGGCGCGCCCGGGGTCGAAGGCTACGACTACTGGCACATGGACAACGTCATCATCCGCGAAACGCCGACCAGCACCTTTACCGGGGCCTTTTGCGACAATTTCGAAGGCGGTCTCGGGCGCTGGAGTGTCTCGGCAGAGAGTGCGCCGGCATCGGCGGCGATCGGCGATGCCCGAATCGGCAGCGGGTTCTACAAATCCGCCACCCACGAACTCGACATGCGCTGGGGCTATGTTTCGGCCGCGACCTTCAAAACCAACATGACGGGCGTTTCCGGCAATATCACCTACTGGGTACGCAGCGGCACAACGACTGACCGCGATCCCGATACCAATGCCAATGGCAACGAGGATCTGGTGGTCGAGTACCTCAACAGCAGCGGGGTGTGGAAGAACCTGGCCACCTATCTTGCCTCGGATGCGGCGGGAACGGTCTACAACGCCAGCCACGCTCTCCCGGACGATGCCAAGCATGCCGGCTTCCGCCTGCGTTTCCGGCAACTGAACGGCAGCGGCTACGATTTCGACTATTGGCACATCGACGATGTCTGTGTCGGCAACCAGCTACCCAACGCCGACCTGGCCATTACCAAGACGCGCAGCGGTGCGCTGGTGCCCGGCACCAACGCCGTCTATACGCTGACGGTGACCAACAAAGGCCCGGATGCCATGGCCGGCTCCGTCCAAGTCGTCGATACCCTGCCGACGGGACTGAGCTATCTGACCCATAGCGGCACCGGCTGGACATGCAGCGGCAATCCGGTCGTTACCTGCAATTGGTCGGGAACGCTCAACAAGGACGACGCGGCACCGCCGCTGCTGATGACGGTGCGTGTCGATGCTGCCGCGGCCGGTACCCTGGTCAATACGGCGACCGTCACCGGCACGGCCAATGATCCGGTGGCCGGCAACAACACGGCTACCGAAACGGCCGCCATCTACACGCCGAGCTATGTTTTTACCGACCGCGCCTGTACCAGCGGCGTGGCGATCGGCAGCGGGGCAACTCCCTGCAACCTGATCAACTGGTCGCCGCAGGTGGCCGGCGTGGCGCAGGGCAACGTCTACATCACCGCCCTCGACGCGTCGGGTGTTCCGGCGCAATTAAGCGGTACGACGGCAACCACCGTGGGTTTCCAGTTTGCCCTGTCGTGCATCAATCCAGCGGCCAATGCCGGCATTCAGGCTACTTTTTCGGCGACGGCATCGGCCTTGCCGCTATGCGCGGCCAATGGGGCAGTGCCGACCACCTGGACGACATCGACCAACCTCAGTTTTCCGGCCACATCGCCCAGTGTCGGGCCGTACAGTTTCAGCTACGCTGACGTCGGTCAGGTCGAGCTCTATATGCGCAACAGTGCGGCGACCAGTCAGCTCGGCTCCAGCGATCCCTTCGTCGTCAAACCCTACAGCCTGGTACTGACAGATATCAAGCAGACGGCCTCGCCCTTCACGGCCAACCCAGGAGCGACGACGGCAGCCGGTAACCGTTTCGTGCGGGCCGGCGAGAACTTTTCAGCGACGGTCACCGCGGTCAACGCCTCCTGTGCCGCCAACCTCGGCACCTACACCCAGCTGGCGAGCATTCCGGCTGCCTGCCTGACCCCTAACTTCGGCAAGGAGAGCGCGCCGGAAAGCATTTCGATCAGCAGTACGCTGGTCGCCGGGCTCAACCTGACCAACAACCCGGCGATCACCAACCCGACCGCCTTCGGCGCCTTCGCCAGCGCTTCGGCCACGGGCACCACCTTCACCTGGGACGATGTGGGGATCATCAAGCTCACGCCCGCGATCAGCGATGGTGACTACCTGGGCGGTGGTGCGGTGAATGCGACGGTCAGCGGCAATGTCGGGCGTTTTTACGTCGATCATTTCGACGTGACGGTAACGACCAAATGCGGCGGCTTCGCCTATGGCGGTCAATCGACTCCCGTGGTGGCCGGGCAGCCGTTCACCGTGACGGCGACGGCCATGAACGCCAAGGGGGCAGGGACGCCGAATTACAATGCGACCAGCGGATTTTCCAAGAGCGTCAATCTGTCCCTGGCCTCCGGTGGCGGGGCGGGTAGCCTCTACGTCGACGCGGTCGCCGGCGGTAATGGCGCCATCCCGGCCAGCAAGTTCCTGGCCGGAGTCGGGACGGTCGCCTTCAGCGATGCAACGGGGCTGATTTCCTACGTTTTCAGCGCATTTCCGACACTGCCGACCGCGATTGCCGTCCATGCCGAAGACGCTGATTCGGTTTCCGTGAGCGCGCTGATGGCCGGTAGCAACGGCTCAGCCTCGGTTCGCTCTGGGCGCCTGTTCTTGTCCAATGCCTATGGCAGCGAACTATTGCCGCTCAATGTCCCGGCCAAAATCCAGTATTGGTCTGCCAGCGGCTGGACGACCAATGTCGCCGACAGCTGCACGGCGCTGGCCGTGCCCACCGACGGCAATGCCGGCCTGACCAACGCGCTCAAGGCCAAGACCACGGCGTCGCTGGGGG
>DATGXM010000337.1:0-6206 GCA_035298985.1 Azonexus sp.
CCGCCGATTCCCGGCATCGACCTGCCGGAAGTGCAGACCTGCTGGACGCTGGACGATGCGCGGGCCATCGCCCGCCTGGCCAAGCCGGGGTCGCGGGTACTGCAGCTCGGCGCCGGTTTCATCGGCTGCATCATCATGGAAGCGCTGGCCAAGCGTGGCGTGCAGCTGACCGTGGTCGAGGTCGGCGACCGCATGGTGCCGCGCATGATGACGTCGGAAGCGGGTAGCATGATTAAACGCTGGGTCGAGAAGCAGGGCGTCCGCGTGCTGACCGGGGCAGGCGTGGAGTTCATTTCAAAGGGTGACGCGGCGCCGCTGACGGTGAAGTTGTCCACGGGCGAAAGCCTCGATTGCGACCTGCTGATCGCAGCGGCCGGCGTGGCGCCGAATGTTTCCTTCCTCGACGGCACTTCGGTGCATGTGGCCAAGGGGGTGCTGGTGGACGACAGCATGCAGACCTCGGTGCCGGGCATCTACGCGGCCGGCGACGTGGCCGAGGCGCCGGACCTGTTCAGCGGTCGGCATCTGGTCGCGGCAATCCAGCCCAATGCGGCCGATCAGGCGCGGGTCGCGGCGTTGAACATGGCGGGGCAGGCGGCGCGGATGAAGGGCGTTCTGGCCATCAACGTGCTCGACTCGATGGGCATGATTTCGTCGTCCTTCGGCGAATGGCAGGGCGTGGCCGGCGGCGATGGCGTCGAGCAGGCCGACGAGGCGAATGGCCGCTACATCAGCCTGCAGTTCAATGGCGATGTGCTGGTCGGTGCGACCTCGGTGGGGCTGACCGAGCACGTTGGCGCCTTGCGCGGCCTGATCCAGGGCAAGATGAAGCTGGGGGCGTGGAAACAGAAACTGCTCGAAACGCCGACCCGCTTTGCCGAGGCCTATATCGCCTGCCAGCGGCCGAACAGTTGAGCGCATGCAGGTTACCGTCAAACTGTACGCCACGCTGGGCGACTATCTGCCCGGCGGCAGCCGGAACAACCGGGCCGAGATCGAGGTGGCCGATCGCGCGACCGTCGTCGATGCGCTGCAGCCGTTCGGCTTGCCGCCGCGGCTGACCCATTTGGTGCTGGTCAACGGAACCTTCGTGCCGCCCGATGAACGGGCCGGGAAAATCCTGTGCGACGGCGACGTGCTGGCGGTGTGGCCACCGATCGCCGGTGGCTGAGGGCGGTTTGCCGTGGAGTAGGGACCGTGTTCGGCAGATGAGTTGCACGCCGGATGAGTTTCGCCGCTCCCTGGTACTGGCCTTTGGCGATGCTGTGTCCAATACGGCCGATGGCCTGCTGCTGGCCGGCGACGAGGCCTGCCTGCATTTCGCGTTGAACGAACAACAGCCGCGGCGCATTGCGGCGCTGCAACTATCCACCCTGCGAGTGGAAATCAGCGTCCGCGCCGGTGACGAAGCGGCGGCGCAGCGCCTGCTGGCGCAGGTCGACCGGGCGACCCTGCGCGGCGGCGGTTAGGCCTCGATGCGGGAAATTTCGACGGCGCTTTGCGGAATCTGGTAATCCGCAGCCAGCTGGGTGCGAGCGATGTCCTCGATGGACTTGTCGGCGCTGGCAACGAAGTGGCGGGCGCCACAGAAATCCTGCGGAATGCCGGCGCGATCCTGGGTGATGCGATAGTGAACTTTGACGTTCATTGCTGTTTACCTTTTAGGTGTTTATTTGATCCTGCGCGCGCAGTTTAGGCCGCTTGTCGGGCGGCGCAATACGGGTTTTCCACAGGTTGGGGAGTCGGTGCGGGGGGCAAGCGCGCCTAGGCGGCAGCCATCGAAATGGCGCAGCCTGGGCATGCCGCCAGGGTCAGCGGGTGGTGTCGAAGCGCTGCAGTTCGTCGCGCGTATTGATGTTTTCGAAGGCGGCGGCTTCGTCGTCGAACGGCACTTCGACGGTCTTCAGGGTGGCATACCAGCGGTCGAACTTGCGCTCGCCGCTTTGCAGGTAGGTCGTCAGATGCGGCAGGACTTCGCGCTTGCACAGACAGAACACCGGGTGCGGCTGGTCGAAGGTGCGGGCGACGGCCAGGTCGGCCTCGTTGACCAGCAGTGCGGCGCTCAGCCGGGCGACCAGGTCGGCCGGCAGGAAGGGGGAGTCGCAGGGCGCTGTGGCGACCCACGGGTGCGCCGCGGCCGACAGGGCGGCGTGCAGACCGGCCAGCGGACCGGCGAAGCCCGGAATCCGGTCGGGAACGACGCGATGGCCGAAGGCGGCGTAGCGTTCGGCATTCTGGTTGGCGTTGATGAGCAGTTCGTCGACCTGAGGCGCCAGGCGCTCGGCAACCCAGGCCGCCATCGGGCGTCCCTGAAGCTCCTGCAGGCCTTTGTCGACGCCGCCCATGCGACGCCCGAGGCCGCCCGCGAGAATGACGCCGGTGATGTGTGGATGTGTCATCAATAGACCAGGGTTCGCCAGTCCGGATCGAGCGTGCGGGCGATAAAGGTTGTGGCGCCGGCGGCGCGGGCTGGCGGGATCAATGTTTCGTTGCCGGCGATCCAGGCGGCACGAGCCATGCCGCAGGCGAAAAGCGGGATGTTTTCGGCAATGACCTCGCGCAGGAATTCGCCGATCGACTTTTCGCGTGCAGATGTCGGGTATAGGCTGTCGGCAACCCCTTCGACCAGCAGTCGCACTGCCGGGCCGGCGACGTGGATTTCCACCTGGGCATCGAGGGCGTGGGCGGCCAGGGCGTGGATCAGGGGCGTCGCATACAGCTCGGGGCGTTCGACGCTGGCCGTGCAGATCAGGATGGCCAGCTTGTCAGTCAAAACGCGCCTCCGGTTCGATTTTCAGGACATGTCGGCGATAAGCCACGGCATCGATCAGGCCGGCCTTTTCGGCATCCCAGGCGGTGGGCCGGGCGCGCACCATCCAGCCGGCAGTGTAGGGCTGCCGGTCGACCAGGGCCGGGCGTTCCTCGGCGGCCTCGTTGCCTTCGAGCAGCGCGAAGGAAATCGGCGCATGCACGGCGAGAACGGTTTTGCGGCATTCGACGGTGCCCATGCCTTTGCCGATGGCGACTGCGGCCCCGTTCGGCTTGGCCGTAAAGGCGATGATCTCGCCAGCCAGGAAGATGCCGAAGCTGGTCGCGCCTATCGTGACTGTGCCGTCGTCCTGCATTTGGACCCACATGTCGTAACGGGGGCAGTAGAGGCGGTCGTCGGGGACGCTACCGTGAAAGGGTGAGTGGGCCATTGAGTGCGGGTAAAGGGGGGAACGGAAGGCGGCTTTTCTGCTTTTTTCGGGTTGCCGAATGATAGCAAGCGCCGCAAATCACCGTGTTTGTCGCGGGCATTCTGGTTCAATGCCGGTACAGGGTCAAGCGACTCCGCCTATGACTTTTGATGTATTCCGTTGAAATGACAAAAGACGGAAAATTACATGCAAATTCTGCATTCAAGCAAAATTGGCATCCCCCGGACCGCGCCTTGTTCGACTTGAATAGCAGCCATATACCCATAACGCTCAGGGTGGAGTCCAAAATGTCCTTTTCCCGTTTCCATGGCCGTTGGTTCGCCGCCGTCATCTGCTGCGTGTTGTCCGGGTTGGGCTCGGCGTGGGGCGATTGCGAAAACCGGTATTTCTCGGCGACGGACAATCTCAACGAAATCCCCCTGCGTCGTCCCGCCAAGGCTTTTGCCGACCTGCAGTCGGCCGCGCAGGCGGGAAACGTGCAAGCCCAGCGCAGCCTGGCCGTGGCTTATGAGAGCGGCTATCTGGTGGCGGCCTGCAGCAAGAAGGCGGCCTACTGGTATGAAAAGGCAGCGACCGCGGGCGATGTCGCCGCACAGGACTGGCTCGGTCGGCACCAGAAATTTTCCGCCATGCTTTCCGGCGCGGAATGTTCCGGTGCGAGCTGCTTTGATGGCGATTCCGGCGAAAATCGCACCGCCGTTTTGTATGCAAATGCCAACAAGGGGGAACACTACTTTGCCCCGCTCACCATCAATGGCCACACCGTCGAAGGCCTGATCGACACCGGTGCTTCGGCTGTGGCCATGAGTTTTGAGACGGCGCGTCAGCTGGAAATCGACGTGTCGGGCGGAAAAGCCGGCCAGTCAGCAACGGCAAACGGGAATATCGCGACGAGCAGTGTCGTCGTTCCGCTGGTCGAAGTGGCCGGTGTCAAATTGCGCAATGTGCGGGTAACGGTGGGCATCACCGGGACGCCGTTGATCGGCATGAGCTTCCTGAGTCGGGTCGATATGACCATGGGCACCGGGGTTTTGGCGATGAGGAAACGCCTGTAGTCAGCGCTGCCGCCGACTGGCCCGGCGGCAATTCTTGCCGCCTAACCCCGGATGTCGATGATCGTGCCGAGCAACTGATCGCCGGTCTTGATTACATTGGCCGCAGCCTTGGAGTCGATCTGGCCTTGCTGCATGCCGACCATTTTCCGCGCCAGATCATCGTTTTCGACGTTGAGTCCACTACCGGAAATGGCTGTGCGGTTGATGCTGGCCTGCATGCTTTGCATGCCGGAAGACAGGATGGAACTGATGGACATGGGGACCTCGTCTGATCGTGGTCCCTGCCTTCAGCAGATATCGTGCCTACTGGCTGTTCCCCCGGAGCGGCCGGGCAGGATGGGCGGAAGGAAGCAGGAGTCGAACCTACCCAAGCCTGTTTGACAGGCCCTGACGGTTTTGAAGACCGTCCGTCCCACCGGGGAACGATTCCTTCCGTTGTTCATGCGCCGAATTGCTCTGGACTGCCGCGCAATACATGGGTATCGCGGACCCGGCGAGTGTAGCCGATGCGGTCGAAGAATTCGAGGATATGGATGGCGACCTTGCGGCCGCCGCCGATTTCGTCGCGCAGCGTTGCGGCGCGGGCCAGGCCGTCCCGGGCATTAAGGGCGGCGACGCGCTTTGCCAGGTCGGCGACGGCCTCGGCCGTAAAATAATGATCGTGGGCGACCGGGTAGGCTTCGCCGAGGCGGGCGATGCGCTTGAACAGGGCGCGCACCGTGTCTTCCGGTACGCCGGTGGCCTTGGCGATGTCGCGAACGCGCGGTGGGGTGTACGGTGCCGCATCGAGGAGCGGCTTCAGCGTCTGCCACAGGTCGCGGTCGCTGGCGGCCATCTGCACGCGATGCTCGGGGAGATGCAGCCAGGCGTTGGTCTGGGTGATGCGGCCGGCGGCCAGCGGGGCGGCGAGCAGGGCGTCGAAGGCCGGGCGGCCGAGGGTGGGCAGGGTCAGTCGGCGCAGGCGGTCGCGTTCGACGCCGGGCATGTCCGGGGTGCGTTCATGTTCGGCGGCGAGGGCGGCGAGCAGGCGTTCTTCCAGTGCCTGCCAGTTGCCGGCCGAGAAAGCGGTGCTGCCGACCAGCCGCAGGCCTAGTTGGTCGGCGATGGCCTGCAGCGAGGCGGCATCGAGATTGCGATTGACGGCGTAGGCGTCGAGTTCGATGCCGGCCGCTTGCTGGGCGGTGGCCAGTTGCAGGGCGGTGGCCGGGTTGTCGTCGGCCAGCGCGGCAAGCATGGCCAGACGTTCCGGGCTGCGCTTCTTGCGCGTCGGCGGGAAGATGTCGAGCACACGCCCGCCGCCGATGGTGTGGCGGGCCGAGGCATCGCGCAGGATGAAGCGGTCGCCGGCCAGCGTGCCGATATCGCGTTCCAGCGCGACCTGCGCCCACTGTTCGCCGCCCGGGGCAATCTCGTCGGCGCCGAGCAGGGCGATGCGTCCAGGGACGTCTTCTGCGCCCAGGTGGAGATGGACCTGCGTCCAGTGCTTGAGCGGCGGCTGGCCGGGCAGGACGCGGAGCGTGGCGTCGAAGCGGTGGGTCGGCGCATGCAGCGACGGTGCGAGCAGCCACATGCCGCGGTCGACTTCTGCCTTTTCGACGCCGGCCAGGGCCAGCGCGATGCGTTGCCCGGCGTGGCCGGATTCCGATGGCGTGTCTTGCACGCGCAGGCTGCGGACGCGGACCGGCTTGCCGGTGGGGGAGAGCAGCAGTTGATCGCCGACCTTCACCGCCCCGGAGAAGGCGGTGCCGGTGACGACGGTGCCGGCGCCCGACAGCGTGAAGCAGCGGTCGATGGCGAGACGGAACCCGCCCTGCCGGCTGAGTTCGCCGATTTGCGCGGCCATTTGGTCGAGGTGCGCGCGCAGCGCCGCGATGCCGTCGCCAGTGACGGCGGCAACCGGGAAGACGGGAGCGGCGGCCAGCGCCGTGCCGACAAGCAGGTCGGCGATTTC
>DATGXM010000338.1:0-2359 GCA_035298985.1 Azonexus sp.
CTACACGCCCATTCTCGACCGCGACGGCGAAGTCATCGGCGCCACCGTCATCGGCATCGACGTCAGCGAACAGCTCAAGCCGCTGAAGACGCAGATCCGCTCCATGCAGGTCGGCAACAGCGGCTACTACTACATCGTCGACGGCACTTCCGACGAGCACTACGGCGACCTGATCCTGCACCCCTACAAGGAAGGGCAGAGCGTCAGCGGCTTCCAGCTGGCGAACGGCGAAACCCTGATCAGCGAAATGCTGAAGCAGCGGCGCGGTGAAATCAGCTATTCGTGGAAAAACGAGGAGGCTGGCGACAAGTTTCCGCGCAAGAAGATGGTCGTTTTCGAAGTCCTCGACAATCCGCGCTGGATCGTCGCCGGCGGTACCACGGTCGAGGAATTCACCGCCCTCGCCCAGCGCATCGTGTGGCTGGTCGTCGCCGGCGGCCTGATCATGGCCAGCGTCATTTTCGTCACCATCCTGCTGCTGCTCCGCAAGCTGGTGCTCGAACCGCTCAACACGCAGGTCCTGCCGACCTTCCACGCCATTTCGGCCGGCCAGTTCGATACCCCGCTCAATGTCCGGGGCGACGACGAAATCGCCCAGGTCGTCCAGGGTCTGGAAACCCTGCGCAACCGGCTCGCCTTCGACAACGGCCGCGAACGCGCCCTGGCCCGCATGCGCGCCCAGGCCCAGCAGGAAGCCGAGGCGCTGGCCCAGGCGCGGGCCGATTTCCTGGCCAACATGAGCCACGAGATTCGCACCCCGCTGAACGGCGTGATCGGCCTTTCCTACCTGCTGCTGCAAAGCCCGCTCGGGCCGCGCGAAATGGAGTACGTGCGGCGCATCGAAGGTGCCGGCAAGCTGCTGCTGGCCATCGTCAACGACGTGCTCGATTTCTCGAAGATCGACGCCGGCGGCATGCGCCTCGAGGACGCGGGCTTCCATCTCGACGACGTGCTCGACAACCTGTCCAGCCTGCTCCGCACCCGCGTCCAGGAAAAGAAGCTGGTCCTCGAATACGTGGTCTCGCCCAATGTGCCGCAAGGCCTGCGCGGTGACGCCTTGCGCCTGTCGCAAATCCTGATCAACCTGATCGGCAATGCCATCAAGTTCACCGCCAACGGCAGCATCACGCTGTACGCCGACTGTAGCGAACGGCGCGACGGCCGCGCCAACCTCTCCTTCCGCATCCAGGATACGGGGATCGGCATGTCGCCCGAGCAGTGCGCCAGCCTGTTCCAGCCCTTCACCCAGGCCGACACCTCGGTCACCCGCAAGTTCGGCGGCACCGGGCTCGGCCTGGTCATCACCAAGCGGCTGATCGAAATGATGGGCGGCACCATCCGCGTCGACAGCACGCCGCAGATCGGCTCGACCTTCACCTTCAACGTCTGGCTCGGCATCGACGACGATACGGCGGCGGCACCGACCGCCAGTGCCGGCTATCGCGTGCTGGTGGTCGACGACAACAAGCTGGCCCGTACCGTCCTCGCCCGCCTGCTGCAAAAGCACGGCTGCACGGTGGAGACCGACGACTCGGGGAATGCCACCCTGGCCCGCCTGGAGAAGGATACGCGGCCCTTCGACTGCATCATGGTCGACCTCAACATGCCGGGCATGGACGGCCTGGCCCTGGCCGAAATCCTGCGCGCCAGGCTCGGCCGCTCCACCCGCCTGGTCATGATTACCGCCGACAATCCGCACTCGGCGAAATTGCGCGGCGCCCTCGGCGATTTCGACGAGGTGGCCGAGAAGCCGGTCACCGCCGCCGGCATCGGCGACATGCTGGCCCGCCTGCGCGGCCTGCCCAGCCCGGGCGGCCCCGCCCTGGCACCGGTCGCCGCCGCCCCGCTGGCCGGGTCACGCATCCTGGTCGCCGAGGACGTGCCGACCAATCAGCTGATCATGCGCGACCTGCTCGAATCGCTGGGGGCCACCGTGCTGCTCGCCGACAACGGCCAGGTCGCCCTGCGCGAACTGGAACGCTCGGGCATGGAAATCGACCTCATCCTGATGGATATCCAGATGCCGGAAATGGATGGCCTGGAGGCCACCCGGCGCATCCGCAGCGGCTCCGTCCGGCGCGACATCCCGATTGTCGCGCTGACCGCGCATGCCCTGGCAAACGAGCGGCAGCGCGCCACGGAAGCCGGCATGAACGACTTCCTGACCAAGCCGATCGACCCGGAACGCCTGATCGACATGATACGGCGCCATACCGCCCCCCCCGCCGAAGCCGCGCCGCCGGCCGGGCAAACTCCGGCGGCGCCGCCGGCTCCGCCCGACCCGCAGGTGTTCGCCGGGCTGCCCGGCATCGATGGCGCCGATGGCCTGCGCCGCATGATGAACAAGACCGCCCTCTAC
>DATGXM010000339.1:0-4663 GCA_035298985.1 Azonexus sp.
CCGACAGCAATCTGGTCACCGCCATCGAAGCGGGCGGCGACGACTTCATTTCCAAGACCGTGTCGGAGGCCGTACTGCAGGCCAAGATGAAGGCCATGTCGCGCATTGCCGGGCTGCGTACCCGCCTGTCGCAGGCTAACCGCAAGCTGCAGGACCAGGCCAACCGCGATGGCCTGACCGGCCTGCTCAATCGCCGGGCCATGGACATGCAGGTCGATACCCAGTGGGAGCAGACCTCCCGCACTGGCCGGCCGTTCAGCTTGCTGATGATCGACGTCGACAACTTCAAGCGTTACAACGACCACTACGGCCATCTGGCCGGCGACGAGTGCCTGCGCGCCGTCGCCAGCTGCATCGAGCAGTGCGTGCAGCAGGCCCATGACGACCGCACCGCGCCGGGCGCCTTTGCCGCCCGCTATGGCGGCGAGGAGTTCGCGGTGGTCATCCCCGACGCTGCGGCCGGGGTCCATGCCGGCCTGGCGGCCAGCCTGGTCGAGGCGGTCGCCGCCCTGCGCATTCCCCACGAAAAAAATGGCGATTTCGGCGTGGTGACCATCTCCATTGGCGGCGCCTGTGTCGATCCGGCTACCGGGCACGTCAAGGAGCTGTTCCGCCAGGCCGACGAACTGCTCTACAAGGCCAAGGGAGCCGGCCGCAACCGGGCCGAAGTGTGCTGAACCGTCGTTTTGCCCTGTAGGTAAACCGACAATGACCGCCGGCTGCCCGGCGGAAAAGCCCATGGCTGCGTGATCTGCCCACGGGCCTGGATTTTGCTCGAAGGGGTTTGCCCCAACCCCCGAGCAAAAAACATGACCCCAGAACTGCGCGACAAACTGCTGAGCGGCCTCAAGGCCGGCAGCATCGTTCCCTATCTCGGCCCCGGCGTGCTGGCCGATGTCAAAAACGTGGCCAGCGGCGCGGCGATTCCGGCCGACAGCGATTCGCTGATCTACGCCATGAACGACGGCAAGCCGATGGCGCCCAAGCTGATGTACGAATTCCCGCGCGCCGCGATGAACGTCGAACTGAAACGCGGGCGAAGCACCGTCACCAAGTTCCTGACTCGCGTCTACGGCGAAACGCAATGGACGCGCGGCGCCCTGCACGACTGGCTGAAGGACATCCGTCCGCACTACGTCATCGACATCAACCGCGACACGCAGCTGCAGGACTCCTACGCCGACATTCCGCACAACCTGATCGTCGGTATCGCGCGCATTGGCGGCACCGATTTCCGCTACAAACTCTATTTCTGGAACGGCGTCTCCTACCAGAAGACCGAGATCATCAATCCGGCCATTCCCATCCTTTTCAAGCCGATGGGCACGCCGAAGCCGGAAGCGGTGTACATCGCCTCGGATGCCGACTACGTCGATTTCATCACCGAGCTGATGGGCGGCTTCTCGATTCCGCCCGAGGTCAAGGAACTGCGCAAGGGCAAGCAATACCTGCTGATGGGCATGCGCCTGAACCGCGACACCGAGCGCATGGTGATGGCCGACATGATCTACGCGGCCGCACAGCCGGCCGGCTGGATCTTCATCGCCGAGCCGACCGAAAAGGAAAAACGCTTCTGCAAGAAGGTCGGCTTGGAAATCATCCAGTCCGACGTTTTCGAATTCATCGGGGCCGCCGTGCCGGCCTGAACTCATTTACAAACAGGGAGAAATACCATGCTGCTCGATAGCTACGAACCGTACTTTTTCAATTCCAACTTCCGCGAAGCCGCCAGCGCTGCCGGCTGGGAAGCCTACCGCGGCGAGCTGATCGTCATCGAAGGCGAAGTAGCCGACGACCAGGGCCGCCGCAAGCCACCGGTCGCGCTGTTCAAGCAGGCCATCGTGCTCGGCCAGGGGGACGAGCTGAAGCTGATTTCCGGCTCGCTGGAAGAACTGCAGCACTGGCCGGCCCTGCTGGAAAAGTTCGGCGCCGGCCTTAATCCGAGCACGGTGGCCGTGATGTTCACCGTCAATATCCCCAAGCCCTTCGTCTCCGTGGTCAACGGCGCCACCGTCGCCTTCATTCCGCTGACCGAAGGCCTGTGCTGGAACGAGCTGATCGACCTCGCTGCCCTCGACAAGGGCGACTTCAAGGGGCAGGGTGCCGCCGACAAGGTGGTCACCGTGTTCAATGCCCTCAAGGGGAACAAGTACAAGTACCCCGAAATGAGCGTCGAGGAAGCCCTGAAGACGACCAACAACGCCAAGCGCGAAACCCACGGAGCGGTCTGATGCCGTGGAGCGAGCAGTTTGCGCTCGGGGTGGCGGACATGGACGCCACCCATCGCCAGTTCATCGACATGGCCGATGCCCTGCTCGCCGCGCCGGATGAGGATTTCCCGGCGCTGTTCGAGCAGTTGCGCGAACACACCCTCCGCCATTTCGAGCACGAAAAGACGCTGATGAAGGCCTGCCGTTTCCCGGCCACCGGCGAGCACGACAGCGAACACCTGCGCGTCCTCGGCGAAATTGCCCACTTCGCCGGCGGCCTCAAGCGCGGCCGCCTCAAATCAGCCCGCGAATACGCCCGTGGATTGCCCGGCTGGTTCGCGACCCATCTGGCGACGATGGATGCGGCGCTGGCGGGGTGTTTGAAAAGGATGCCCTAGGCCCACCGTGAGCTTCCCGGTCGCGCCGCAGGCTTTTCCTTCGCCTGGTCATTCAACCGAGGGAAGGTCGAAGCCTTTCTCAACACTCCTGAACAGCTGAAACCGCCCATCTTTGCCCTCGACCATGCGAAGTTGATAGCCTTCGCGCTGCATGGACAGGAATAAATCCAATGCTGTGCCGCGCAATAAATTGCTGCAGATTTCGATGAATTCGGCATCGGGTGCCAGGGTGGAAGCTTGTTCCCGCATTGAGTTACCGTCCTTTCGGCGTGCCATCTGTAACGTTGCGGAATGATGTTAGCGTTTTTGCATTGCAGCAAAAATACAGTGAATTCGGTATTTGGATGTCATGATTCGCGCACGATGCCGGCTTGCTTGCCGGAAAGCGATGGCGCCTGTGCGACGCGGAGTGCGAAAGCCGACCCGACTGTCCCGCCGGCCGGCGCACTCAGTCGGCGACTGATCTCCCGGTCAGCCTGTGCAGTCGCCATGCCGTCACGAATATCCACAGCGTCAGCACCCCCGAAGCCAATCGTTCGTAGAGGCCGGTATGGACATGCGTCGCCTCGCTTGCCGACATCAGCACCAGAAATATCAGGCCGGCGCACCCCGAAGCGAATGAGTAGGTGCTGAGTGGCCGTAGCCTTTTGTCGTGGCGAAAAAGGAAGGTGGCGAGCAATGCGGCAGCGGCGATGGACAGGAAGGCGATGGTCGCCGACAGGCCGTGCAGCCGCTGGCTGAGGGCTTCCGGTGCGGCGCAGCCGGGTTCGCAGGGGAAGATTCCGGCGCCGCTGCGGCCGAGGCCGTCCAGCGCGATGAGGGTGGCGACGAGCAGGGTCAGTCCGGGGCGAGTGGTGAGGCGGGCCACCGTAGCGTGAAAGGCGGCCGCATAGCCGACGATGAGCATTCCGCTGCCGACGAAACCGCCGAAGCGCATGAAGATTTCGGTCGAACTGCCGCGTTCGCCGAGTTCGCTGATGTACTGGCTGACATGATCGAAGCCGGGGCGCAGTTCGCCGGCGAGGACGATGGCGGCCGCCCACAGCAAGGGAGAAACCAGGCCGCAGGCGAGGCCGAGACGAAGCAGCGGCGAGGGCGGTTGAGATTCGTACTGGCGGGAAACTGGGCGGGTGACGGGCATGGCGAATCCGGAAGCGTCCGCGATGCCCGCTAGTTTGCCCCAGTCAGGCGCGATAGCAACCGCTGGTTGTCAGCGCGGCACGACCCGCTTCACAGCGACTGCACGACCGCCGCCTCGAACTTCCCGGCCTGGTAATCGCGCAGGGTCTGCTGCAGTTCCTCGCCAGTGTTCATCACGAACGGGCCGTACTGGGCGATCGGCTCCTTCAGCGGCCGGCCGGCGATGATCAGCACGCGCGCCGCTTCCGGTGCTTCGATGCACACTTCGCCGGCGCCATCGTTGGCGAGGATCGCCATGTGACGGTCCGCCACCTCGGTGCCGCCGATGTCGACCCGGCCGCGGTAGGTGTAGGTGAAGGCGTTGTGGCCGGCCGGAATCGCTTGCACGAAGCGGCTGCCCGCCGGCAGATGCACGTCGAGGTAGAGCGGCTCGGTGTGCGGACGCTGCACCGCACCGGCAACGCCCTGGCTGGCGCCGGCGATGACGCGCACCCGCACGCCGTCCTCGGTGGTGAATTCCGGGATCGTCCCGGACGGGATGTCGCGATAGTTCGGCGCGATCATCTTGTCCTTGGCCGGCAGGTTGAGCCAGAGCTGGAAACCTTCCATCAGCCCGGCTTCCTGTTCCGGCAGCTCGGAATGGATCAGGCCGCTGCCGGTCGTCATCCACTGCACGCCGCCCGGGCCGAGCAGGCCTTCGTGGCCGGCGCTGTCGCGGTGGCGCATGTGGCCGGCGATCATGTAGGTGACCGTTTCGAAGCCGCGGTGCGGGTGATCGGGGAAGCCGCCGATGTAGTCGTCCGGATTCTCGTTGCGGAAGGCGTCGAGCATCAGGAAGGGATCGAGCCGGCGCTGCAGGTGTTGGGTCAGCACGCGGGTCAGGCGGACGCCGGCGCCGTCGGAGGTCGCAACCCC
>DATGXM010000340.1:0-7289 GCA_035298985.1 Azonexus sp.
AGAAGACGTGTTCGCGTTCTTCCGGCGGAATGCCGATCCCGTCGTCGTCGACATGGATACGGATATCGTCGCCGAGCATCTCGGCATTGACCGAGATGCGCTTGCTGGCGTACTTGAAGGCATTGCGCAGCAGATTACGCAGGGCGTAGGGCATGGCCTTGCGGTCGAGATCGACGTGCAGATTGTCCGGCAGATGGCCGATGTCTACGCTCACTTCCAGCTGGCGGCCGAGTAGGCGCACGGCATCGACCTCGTCGGTGAGCCATTCGGCGAACTTGACGCTGGAAAAGTGAGGTTCCGGCGCCTCGCGTTCGAAGCGGGCGTACGTCAGGCTGGTGTCGATCAACTGGTCGAGCTCGTCGAGATCGGCTTCCATCATGGCCCACAAGCGCTCACGCTCGTCGCGTTCGTCGGTTTCCGTGAGCATTTCCAGAGCGAAGCGCATGCGGGCGATCGGCGTGCGCAACTCATGCGAAATGCCGCAGGACAGCTCGCGATGGGTGGCCAGCAATTGGCGGATACGATCGGCCATGCTGTTCATCGTGTCGGACAGCGGAGCGAAAAGCTGGGTTCTGGCGGCTGGCGAACGAGCATCGAAATGGCCGTCGCCCAGGGCGCGGGCGGTCTGGCGCAGGGTTTCCAGGTCGCGCCAGACCGGGCGTATCCAGAACCACAGGGCGATGGCGAAAATGACGCCGATCAGGCTCCAGGTCAGCAGGCGCAGGCGCAACTCGAGCGGCAGGCGATCGGTCAATTCGGGATTGCGGCTGGAAGCGAGCGGGCCGACGACCAGTACCAGGCTGGAGGTGCCCAGGCGGTGGTACATGATGTCGCCGTCGTGATCGATGGCGATGTCGCCGGCGTCCAGCTTGCTGACCTGCGCCGGGGTCAGGGCGCGGTCGAGCGATATGCGCTCGACGATGCCGAGGTTGTACGAGAACTTGTCGTCGATTTCGCCGATCCGCCTTTGCCATTCGCGGCGCGGGTGGCGGAACAGTTCGTCCTCGATCAGCGTGATGGTGCCGCGCATGAAGCGGCGGGCATAGTCGTCGGTGATACCGCGCTGGGCGGTCGAAATGACGAAATCGGCCGTGAAGGCGATGGCCACGAAGGAGCCCATGGCCAGCAGATAGAAGTTGAAGAACAGCCGGGACAGGCTGTAGCGACTGCCGCGCCAGCGCGGCAGCGAGACCCGGAACAGCGAGCGGGCCAACCCCTGGTTGTGTTCCTTGGCCGGCTTGTCTTCGGCCGGCGCGTCAGTTCCAGTCATGCTTGCTGAACAGGTAGCCTTTGCCGCGCACGGTCTTGATGCGAGTCGGATTGTCCGGGTCGTCGTTCAGCTTCTTGCGCAGCCGCGAGATGCGGGCGTCGATGGAGCGATCCAGGCCGTCGAAACCGATGCCGCGCAACTCCTGCAGCAGGTCGTCGCGGGACAGGACATTGCCGGCGTGCGTCGCGAGCAGCCACAGCAAGTCGAACTCGGCTGTCGTCAGGTCGATGATCTCGCCGGCCAGCGACGCGGTACGCGTCGCCTGGCTGATCCGGAACTGGCCGAAGACCATGTTGTCCGCTTCGCCGGTCGGGGTGTCGCCGGGGGTGGGCAGGCGGCGGAGCAGGGCCTTGATGCGGGCAAGCAGGACGCGCGGCTGGACCGGCTTGGCGATGTAGTCGTCGGCGCCCATCTCGAGACCCAGAATCTGGTCGAAATCCTCGTCGCGGGCGGTTAGCATCAGGATCACGCCGCGGTACTGGGTGCGCACGGCACGGCACACTTCGAAGCCGTCCTTGCCGGGGAGCATGACGTCGAGAATGACCAGGTCGGGCTGTTCCGCCAGGATGCGCGTCTCGGCGACATCGCCGCGCGGTTCGATGGAGACCTGCAAGTCGTTCTTGGTGAGATATTCGGCAGTCAGTTCCGCCAGCCGTTCGTCGTCTTCGACAAGGAGGATGCGTGTATTCATCCGCCAATCTTAACGGTCAGCCGGGCCGTGGTCCACCCTGCGCAGGCCGCTGGGATACTCGCCGATGGCAGCCTTGGCTTAGAATGCCTGCTGGTCAATATTTTGGACGATGCTGATGATGTGGTCGAAAGTGCCCGCCCGGGCGTGGTTTGCGACATTGGGATTGGGTTGCCTCGGTCTGGTCGCCGTGGGCATGGAGTTGCAGTACCTGTTGCGCCTGGCGCCTTGCCCGCTGTGCATTTTCCAGCGCCTGCTCTATATCGTGATCGGGTTGATCGGCCTGCTCGGCTGGGCCCTTCCGGCTGGGCGCCTGCTCTGGTCGGCGCTGACGGTCGGTCTGGCGGGGCTGGGTTTCGGCGTGGCGGCGTATCAGACCTGGATGCAGGCTTACCCGCACCTGGCCCCGGAATGCAGCTTCACCGATCCGAACGCCATCGAGAGCCTGGTCGACTGGCTGGGCATGCAGATGCCCTCCCTGTTCCTGGCCACCGGCTTCTGCGCGAACCGGGACTGGGAATTCCTCGGCCTGTCGATGGCCAACTGGTCGGTGCTCATCTTTGCCGGCATCGTGACTTATGCCGCTCTGCTCTTCCGGAGCAAATTCCGGAACTGAAAAAAACAAAACCCGCCGAAAGGCGGGTTTGTCGAATGCCGGAGTCAGCTGAATTACTTCAGCTTAACTTCCTTGTAAGCGACGTGCTTACGGGCCTTCGGATCGTACTTCATGAACTCCAGCTTTTCAGGCGTCGTGCGCTTGTTCTTGGAGGTGGTATAGAAGTGTCCGGTGCCAGCTGTAGATTCCAGCTTGATCTTTTCGCGACCGCCTTTAGCCATTTTTCGTATCCTTCCTTAATCAGACTTCGCCGCGGGCACGCAGATCGGCCAGAACGGCTTCGATGCCCTTCTTGTCGATGATGCGCAGACCGGCGTTGGAAACGCGCAGACGCACGAAGCGGTTTTCAGTTTCGACCCAGAAACGACGATACTGCAGGTTCGGCAGGAAGCGGCGCTTCGTTTTGTTATTGGCGTGGGAAACGTTGTTCCCAACCATCGGGGCTTTACCCGTGACTTGGCAGACTCGCGCCATGATGGTGCTCCAGAATTCGCTAGAAGAAAGCCCGTGAGTATAACCAAAAGTCCCGAATGGGATCAAGGGGTTTCTGTATTTTCATAACAAGCCGCGCTCGGCAAACGACAGCGGTAGGGTGGTGCCGGCGACGATGAAATGGTCGAGGACTTTGACATCGACCATGGCCAAGGCATCCTTCAACGAGCGGGTGAGCATTTCGTCGGCCCTGGACGGTTCGGCGACACCGGACGGGTGATTATGGGCCAGGATGGCGGCGGCAGCATTATGAGACAGGGCGGCCTTGACCACTTCCCGCGGGTAAACCGAAGTCTGGGTCAGCGAACCGCTGAATAATTCCTCGGCTTTCAGCAGGCGGTTCTGGGCGTCGAGCCACAAGGCCATGAAGATTTCCTGCGGCCGTTGGGCGAGCTTCAGGCGCAGCCAGTCGCGGACCTTGCCCGGCGAAGTGAAATTGTCGCGGCTACCCATATCCTGCGACAAGGCGCGGCGGGCCAGTTCGAAGCTGGCCTTCAACTGTGCGGCCTTGGCCATGCCGATGCCCGATACGCTGGCCAGTTCTTCCAGCGAGGCCTCGACCAGCACGCCGAGCTTGCCGTCGAAACGGTTCAGCAGCTCGCGGGCCAGATCGACGGCGCTTTTGCCGCGCACCCCGACGCGCAGATAGATGGCCAGCAGTTCGGCGTCGGACAGCGCGGCTGGGCCGTGGGCGAGCAGTCGTTCGCGCGGTCGTTCGCCTTCCGGCCAGTCGGTGATCGCCATTTTCTTTCCAAGGTAGAATGTGCGGAGTCCAATTTTAACGGTAAGACAATGGAATTATCGGGAAAACGCATCGTCCTCGGCGTGACTGGCGGAATTGCCGCCTACAAGGCAGCCGAACTGGTTCGCCTGCTGGGCAAGCAGGGGGCCGAGGTTCAGGTGGCGATGACCGAGGGGGCGACCCATTTCGTGACGGCGACCACCTTCCAGGCGCTGTCCGGCCAGCCGGTCTATCTCGACCAGTGGGACGCGCGCATGCCGAATGCCATGGCCCATATCGACCTGTCGCGCGCCGCTGATTTGATTGTGGTGGCGCCCGCTTCAGCCGATTTCCTGGCCCGCATCGTCCATGGCACGGCCGACGATCTGCTGGCGACCATGGTGCTGGCGCGCGCCTGCCCGCTGCTGGTGGCGCCGGCCATGAACCGTCAGATGTGGGAAAACCCGGCGACCCAGCGCAATGTCGCACAGTTGCAGGCCGACGGCGTGCAGATACTGGGTCCGGCCAGCGGCGAGCAAGCCTGCGGTGAAGTCGGCGCCGGCCGCATGCTCGAACCCGACGAAATTGTCGAAGCGGTGATCGCCTTCTT
Source organism: Azonexus sp. (assembly GCA_035298985.1). Taxonomy (GTDB): domain Bacteria; phylum Pseudomonadota; class Gammaproteobacteria; order Burkholderiales; family Rhodocyclaceae; genus Azonexus. The sequence continues at coordinate 4,398 of DATGXM010000340.1, forward strand.
CGCGCCCAAGGTGCTGGCCGGTCGCAAGGTGCTGATCACGGCCGGACCAACCTTCGAAGCCATCGATCCGGTGCGCGGCATCACCAATCTGTCTTCCGGTCGCATGGGCTACGCCGTGGCCCGCGCCGCCCGCCAGGCGGGTGCCGAGGTGACCTTGGTTTCCGGGCCGGTCGATCTGGCGGCGCCGCAAGGCGTCGAACGCGTCAATGTACGGAGCGCGCTCGACATGCATGCGGCCGTGCTGGCGCGGGCTGCCGGGGCGGATGTTTTCATCGGCGTCGCGGCGGTGGCCGACTATCGCGTGGCCAATGCCGCCGAGCACAAGCTGAAAAAGGATGCCGGCGGCATTCCGCCGATCGAACTGGTCGAAAACCCGGATATCCTGGCCGAAGTCGCCGCTCTCAAGAACGGCCCGTTCTGCGTTGGCTTCGCGGCGGAGAGCCGCAATCTGGAAGAGTATGCGCAAACCAAGCGGCGCAAGAAGAATATCCCGCTGATCGCCGGCAACCTGATCCAGGACGGCTTCGGCGGCGACGACAACCGGCTGGTGCTGTTCGACGACCATGGCTCGCATCCGCTGACGCCGGCCTCCAAATCCATACTTGCCCGCCAATTGGTCGAGCATATTGCCCATTTGTTAACAGGAAAAATGTAATGCATCGTATCGACGTCAAGATTCTCGACACCCGTTTGCGCGACAACCCGCCGCACTACGCCACGCCCGGCTCGGCGGGGCTCGATCTGCGCGCCTGCACCGACGGTCCGCTGCATGTCGAGCCGGGGCAGACCATGCTGGTACCGACCGGCATGGCGATTCACCTGGCCGACCCGGGGCTGGCGGCGATGATCCTGCCGCGCTCCGGCCTGGGCCACAAGCACGGCATCGTGCTCGGCAATCTGGTCGGCCTGATCGACAGCGACTACCAGGGCGAACTGATGGTGTCGGTGTGGAATCGCGGCCACGCCGGCTTCACGATCAATCCGCTCGATCGCATTGCGCAACTGGTCATCGTGCCGGTGCTGCAGGTCGGCTTCAACATCGTAGACGATTTCGACGCCAGCCTCCGTGGCGAAGGTGGTTTCGGCAGCACCGGTCACGGCTGATTGTTGCTCTTTCCTGTCGGCCTGTAGTCAATAAAAAACCGGGCTCTGTGGCCCGGTTTCTCGTTGGGGGCTGGCCTGGGCAGCGGATCAGCCCATGGCCTTCAAATGCTGAATGATCTCCCCGGCCATAGGCTGGGCATCGCCATACAGCATGCGGCAGTTGTCCGTATAGAACAGCGCATTCTCGACCCCGGAGTACCCGGTGCCTTTCCCCCGCTTGATCACGATCACGTTCTGCGCCATATCGGCATTGAGGATCGGCATGCCGTAGATCGGGCTCGCCTTGTCGGTGCGGGCAGATGGATTCACCACGTCGTTCGCCCCGATGATCAAGGCCACGTCCGCCTGCCCGAACTCGCCATTGATCTCCTCCAGATCGAAGATCTTGTCGTACGGCACCCCGGCTTCCGCCAGCAGCACGTTCATGTGCCCCGGCATGCGGCCGGCCACCGGGTGGATGGCGAACTTCACCTCGACCCCGGCTTCCTCCAGGATGGAGGTCATCTCCCAGACTTTATGCTGGGCATGCGCCACCGCCATGCCGTAACCCGGCACGATGATCACCTTGGAGGCATAACGCATCATCGCCGCCGCATCAATGGCGCCGACTTCCTTCATCGTGCCGGTAATGGCTTCACCGCCACCGGACGCCACCATCGGCGTAAACAGGATGTTGGTCAGCGGCCGGTTCATCGCCTTGGCCATCAACTGGGTCAAGAGCGTACCGGCGGCACCGACCACGATACCGGCGATGATCAGTGCCGGGTTACCCAGCACATAGCCTTCGAAGCCCACCGCCAGACCGGTAAAGGCGTTGAACAGCGAGATCACCACCGGCATGTCGGCCCCGCCGATGGGCAGGGTGACGATCAGGCCGAGGATCAGCGACACGGCGAAGAAGAAGTAGATCAGTTCCGGTTGGGCCGGCGCCATGACGATCATCGCGATGCCCAGGCCGATGGCGTTCAGGGCCAGGATCACGTTGACCGTATTCTGCGCCGGCAGACGAACCGCCTTCTTCAGCACCCCCTGCAACTTCGCCCAGGCGACACAGGAGCCGGTGAAGGACACGGCGCCGATCAGCGCTCCGATCACCGCCAGGGTGGTGGTGACCGTACTGTGTGCATCGCCCTTGGCGAACTCGATGGCGGCAATCGCCGCTGCCGCACCGCCGCCCATGCCGTTGTAGATGGCGACCATCTGCGGCATGTCGGTCATCTTGACCTTCTGACCGGAGATCCACGCCGCGGCACCGCCGACGACCAGCGCCAGACCCATCAGGGCGAGGTTCTTCAGGCCGGGGATCAGGAAGGTGGCGGCAATGGCGATCAGCATGCCGTAGCCGGCGATGACGATGCCCTTGCGGGCCGACGCAGGTGAGCTCATGCCTTTCAGGCCGAAGATGAACAGGGCGGCACCGAGGAACCAGGCGCCTTGAACGTAAACAGGTAGTGTCATGTTCAAGCCTCCTTCTTCTTGAACATGCTCAGCATGCGCTCGGTGACGACGTAGCCGCCGGCGGCATTGGCCGCGCCGAGTGCCACGGCGAAGAAGCCGATGGCTTGTTCGAGTACGGTATCGGCACTACCGAGGGCGATCATGGAACCGACCACGACGACGCCGTGGATGAAGTTGGAACCGGACATCAGCGGGGTGTGCAGGATGACCGGGACCTTGGCGATGATCTCGTAGCCGGTGAAGGCGGCGAGCATGAAGATGTACAACGCGAGTAGGCCGTCCATCAGTTTGCCCTCCCAAGCAGTAAGCAGGGGCCCTGGTCGGCTAGGC
>DATGXM010000341.1:0-2422 GCA_035298985.1 Azonexus sp.
CGACGGCAAAGCCTTTCCCGTGCTCGCCCGCGCGCGCGGCTTCGATGGCGGCGTTGAGCGCCAGCAGGTTGGTCTGGCCGGCGATGTCCTTGATCACGTTGGCGATGCTGGAAATCTGCTCGGCCCGGCTTTCCAGCGTGCGGATGCGTTCGGCGACGGCGCTGACGGTGGTGGACACCTGCTGGATGGCGTCGGTCGCCTGGCCGACCCGCTCGGCACCCTGGGTTGACAGTTCGACCGCTTCGCGCGAATCGGCCGAGGTATCGCGGGCGCTCTCCGAAATGTGGTTGGAGCTGACCGTCAGCTCCTCGATCGCCGCCGCCATCGCCGAGGTGGCGTCGGACTGGTGCTCGGCCGCCTTGCTCACCTCGTCGGAGGCCGTGGCGATGTGCTGGGCGTTTGCCACTAGTGTGTTGGCGTCGCGATTGATTTCGCTGACGATCCGGCGCAGCGACGCAACCATGCTGTCGAGCGAATGGAGCAGGCTGCCGTTTTCGGCGGATTGGGCGCTCGCCGTCAGGTCGCCATCGGCCACCCGTTGCATGATATCGACGACCAGGGTCGGCTCGCCGCCCAACTGGCGGATGACGCTGCGGCCGATCAGGAAGCCGATCAGGCTGAGGGTGAGCAGCAGGGCGAACGAAATGCCGCCGAACAGCAGGGCATTGCGCCGGAATTCGGCATTCACGTCATCGATGTAGATGCCGGTGCCGAGCGTCCAGCCCCAAGGCTCGAAACGGGCGGCGTAGGACAGCTTGGGGGCGGCCACGCTCTGGCCGGGCCGCGGAAACCAGTAATCGACGAAGCCGCCGCCCGCCGCGGCTGCCGCGTTGATGTCGCGGAAAAGGAACTTGCCGTTGGCGTCCTGCACGTCGCTGACATCCTTGCCCTCGTTCTCCGGCTTGGGCGGCATCAGCACGTAGTGGTTGCCGGTGTCGATGATGAAATAGTAGTCGTTGGTGTTGTAGCGCAGGCCGCGCAGCGCTTCCCGGGCGGCATTCTTGGCCTCTTCCTCGGCGACGCCGCCGGCCGCGGCCAGCTTGTGCTGATGGGCGATGATGCCCATGCCGACCTCGACCAGATTCTTGGTCTTTTCCATGCGGTCTTCCAGCATCGTGTTCTTGAGCTGGTAGAGGGTCGTGATGCACAGAGCGAGCAGGCCGACCAAGGTCAGCCCGACCAGCAGCTGCATCCGCGAAGAAAGCTTCAGTCTGTTTAGTGCGCCCATTTTCAGCTCTCCCTGATCTATGACAATAGGATTAATTTCTTGATTTTTTCGCAATGCTATACCGCGGCGGCCGGGAAGGCCACTGCGCCGGCCTATTTGAGCCGGAAGCGAACGGGAAGCACCGTCTGACGGGGGGCGTCGGCGGGCAGGGATTTCAGTGAGCGGGCCGCGCGCAGGGCAGCTTCGTCGAGGATGGGATGGCCGCTGCCCTGTTCGATCCGGGTGGCGACGACCTGACCGCTTTCATCGATGATCAGCAGTACCTGGGCTTCGCCTTCCAGGCCGCGGGCAATGGCTTCGGCCGGATAGAACTGGCCCGCGGCATCGAGTTTTTTCAGCTGCTCGCGGACCACCTGCGTCCATGTCTTGGCGGCGACCGGCGCGGCAGGAAGCTGCCGCTGCGGCTTCGCCGGTACGCTGTGCCGGGGCGGCGGCTCCGGCATTTGCAGGACGGGGGCCGGGGCCGGCTCGGGCGGCGGCAGGGAACGCAGCGTGGCCTGGATCGGCGGCACCGGCGGTAGGCGCGGGATATCCGCCAGCATCTCGGGCAGGACCGGCAGCACATGCAGGGAGAGCGACAGCGCCAGCGCCGCAAATAACCGGAAATCGACGCTGATCATGAGAAAATGGGGGCTGGCCTGAGGCAATGGAATTGCAATGACACTGACTGCGAAAAGACTGGTCGCCATGATAATCGGGATGGGCGGCTTGCTGTCGGCAGCGCCCCCTGTTTTTTCCGCGGCGGACGGCATGCCGCCCGACCCGGTGGCCTTCACCAACAGCATGGAAATGGGCGATCTGCGCCAGGCCGAGCAATGGCTGGATGCGGGAATGCCGCCGGACTACCTGGGCAGCCGCATCGGCACCGGGCTGATGATCGCGGCCTGGGAGGGCAAGATCGACCTGATGCGCCTGTTCATTTCCCGCGGCGCCGATATCGACAAGCTCAACGCCAACGGCGAGTCGGCGCTCGCCCTGGCCGCCTGGCGCGGTCAGCTGGCGGCCGTCAAATGGCTGGTCGAGCGCGGGGCGCGCATCAATGCCGGGGATCGCCAATGGTCGGCGCTGCATTACGCGGTCTTCGCCGGCCATGCCGAGGTGGCCGACTATCTGATGGCGCAGGGCGCCGACATCAATGCGCGCAGCACCAACGGCTCCAGCGTCCTGATGATGGCGGTGTACGAAGGGCATCCC
>DATGXM010000342.1:0-3037 GCA_035298985.1 Azonexus sp.
GCTGATGGACAACCTGGCGATGCTGCTGGAAAAGCTGTGGTCGGATGGCAAGCGTCTGAAACCGCGCGAAGTGGTGGCCGAATTCGCCAAATACCTGCGCGACGAACTCGATCTGATGCGCGAAGCGGCCAACGCCTCGCAGTTGCGCCGCAACTTCACCGATTCGCCGCTGCTCATCGTCCCGGAAGTGCATTGGGATTTCTGCACGTCTACGGTCATGGTCATGGAGCGCATGAAGGGCGTGCCGATCTCGCAGATCGACCGCCTGCGCAACGAAGGCATCGACCTCAAGAAACTGTCGGCGGCCGGCGTCGAAATCTTCTTCACCCAGGTCTTCCGCGACGGCTTCTTCCACGCCGACATGCACCCCGGCAACATCTTCGTCGCCCCGGACGGCCGCTACATCGCGCTCGACTTCGGCATCGTCGGCACACTGACCGATTCCGACAAGAATTACCTGGCGCAGAATTTCCTCGCCTTCTTCCGCCGCGACTACAAGCGGGTCGCCGAAGCGCATATCGAATCGGGCTGGGCGCCCAAGGACACCCGGGTCGACGAGTTCGAGGCCGCCATCCGCGCGGTCTGCGAGCCGATCTTCGACCGCCCGCTGAAGGACATCTCCTTCGGCAAGATCCTGCTCCGGCTGTTCCAGACCTCGCGCCGCTTCAATGTCGAAATCCAGCCGCAGCTGGTCATGCTGCAGAAGACCCTGCTCAACATCGAGGGCCTCGGCCGCCAGCTCGACCCCGAACTCGACCTGTGGAAGACCGCCAAGCCCTTCCTCGAACGCTGGATGAGCGAGCAGATCGGCTGGCGCGGCCTACTCAAGACCTTCAAGCAGGAAGCCCCCTACCTGGCGCGCACCCTGCCGCAGTTGCCGCGCCTCGTCCATCAGGTCCTGGCCCGGCCGGCCAAGGTCGACCTGCAGCCGCAGATCGAGCAGTTGATTGCCGCCCAGCGCCAGCAGAACCGCTGGCTCGCCGTCATCGCCCTGTTGCTCGCCCTGCTCGTCGGCGCGCTGTTCGCCTGATTCCCGATGGCTGTCATCACCCTGGACACCTTTGCCGAGGAGCATGTCGCCGAGTGGTTCGCGACGCGCGACATCAACAAGGCCAAGCCCTACGTCGACCTGGTGCGCGACCTGAGCATCAACGGCAACCTGCTCAGCGCCCTCGTCCCCGGTTCGGCACCGGAACCCTACACGGTGCAGGCCTACCTGAGCCAGGACCAGAGCGGCGACATGGGCGTGGTCAGCCGCTGCACCTGTCCGGTCGGCCGCCACTGCAAACACGTCGCCGCCGTGCTGCTCAAGGCCATCGAGGCGCGCAAGCCGACCGAACAGGCCAGCGGCAGCGCCCTGTCCTGGGTCGAAGACCTGCGCCGCACCTCGATCGCCGTCGCCAAGAAGAAGGCACGGCCGAGCACCGCCCGCCAGCAGCTGTTCTACATCCTGAAATGGACGGCCGACAAGCGCCACTTCGGTATCGAGATCCGCAAGGGCAAATACCCGGAGAGCGCCGAGGAATGGTGGAAGGTCGACCGCGCCCTCGTCACCCCGCCGCAATTCGTCACCGAGGAAGACCTCGGCATCCTGCGCCTGATCTGGGCCGACCGCGGCCATGAGACCGGCCTGCGTGCCTTCGGCCTCGGCCCCGAGCGAGGCGCCGAAATCCTGCAGCGCATGGCGGCCAGCCATCGCCTCTACCCGGAAGACGACCTCGGCCTGCCGCTCAACGCCGGCGCCACCCGCCCCGCCAGTATCGGCTGGAACATCGACGGCATGGGCTTCCAGCGCCCCTACCTGAAACCGCAGCCGTCGGCCGAAATGATCATCGCCGTCGATCCCCCGTGGTACGTAGACCTCGCCGAAGGCGAAATCGGCCCGCTGGAAGTGGCCGGCAACCCGGACGTGGTAAGCCGCCTGTTCTCGCTGCCGCCGCTGTCGGCCGAGGAGGCCGCCCTGGTCGCCGAGGCGCTGTCCGAGCTCGCACCCGACCTGCCGCTACCCGGCAACGATGCCGGCGCCCGTCTGCGCCAGGTCGATGCGCCGCTGATCCCCATCCTGCAGCTGGAAACCTTGCACACCCACGGCCATCGCGCCTGGCGCGGCTACCCGCAGAATTTCGGCGGCGGCGAATTCGATGTCGCCAAGGTGGTGTTCCGCTACGGCGACGCCGAAATTCGCCCCGAGGAAAAGAGCGAGTTCATCACCCTGCCGGAAGGCGAAACCATCCGCCTGCTACGCCGCCCGGAGGCCGAAGCCAAGGCCCTGGCCGCCCTCGCCGGCAGCGGACTGCAGAAAATCCCCGGCCACACCCTGCACACCTTCGGCAGCCCGCCGGAAGGCATCTACGGTCTGGCCGACGAGAGCCATTGGGTGCCCTTCATGCAGGAGGGCGCCCTGCGCCTGAAGGAAGCCGGCTGGCAGGTCGAATTCCCCGAAGACTTCCGCCACCACGTCATCGAGGTCGACAGCTGGGACGCCGAACTCTACGAATCCGACAACGGCTGGTTCAACCTCGACATGGGCATCATCGTCGAAGGCGAACGCCTGCCGCTCGCCCCGCTGCTCGCCAACCTCTTCCGCAGCGACCCGCGCTGGCTGGAATTCGCCGAGCTGGAGCGCGTTCCCGACGACGAGGGCATCGACCTGTACACCGCTCGCGGCAAACGCCTGCGCGTCCCGGCCGGCCGCATCAAGCCGCTGGCCGCGACGCTGATCGACCTGTTCGACGGCTTTTCCGGCGGCGACGTGCTGCGCCTGTCGCGCTTCGACGCGCCGCGCCTGGCCGAACTGTCCGACCTCAGCCGCTGGCAGTTCCGCGGCCAGAACGACATCATGGCCCTCGCGGAGCGCCTGCTCGCCGCCCAGGGTATCGCCGACGTCGAACCGCCGGTCGGTTTCCGCCTCGACCTCCGCCCCTATCAGCGCGAAGGCCTGGCCTGGCTGCAATTCCTGCGCGCCAACGAACTGTCCGGCATCCTGGCCGACGACATGGGCCTCGGCAAGACGGCCCAGACCCTGGCCCACCTGCTG
>DATGXM010000343.1:0-8164 GCA_035298985.1 Azonexus sp.
CGGCGCCTGCTAGCTGTGTCGCTGCCGCCCTTCGCGCTCGGTTTCACCGCCTTGCTCAATCCGCCGCAGATTTACGTGACGCCTTGGCTGATCGCTTCCCTGGTGCTGACCTATCTCGGTTTTTCCGCCGCCTCGGTGGCCTATCAGGCCTGGGGTGCCGCAGTGGGCAGCGACTCGGCGCTGCGGACCCGGCTGACCGCGGCACGCGAAGGATTCGGGCTGGTCGGCGTAGTCCTCGCCGCCGCCCTGCCCGGGATGCTGGCCAATGACCTTAGCGTCGGCACCGCCCGCCTGTCCTGGGTCTTGCCGCCATTGTTGCTGCTGGCCGCCGTCATCACGCTGTCGCTGGTCGACGGCGCGAGCAATCGGCCGTCACCGACCGTACCGATGGTGTCTGGCCTCAGCCGCGCCCTGCGCGATACGGCATTTGTGCGTCTGCTGCTGGTATTCGTGGCCAACGGTATTGCTGCCGCGCTGCCGGCCACGCTGTTCCTGTTCTTCGTCGCCGACGTACTGGGTGCCGTAGCCGCCAGCGGCGCCTTGCTCGCTCTGTATTTCGTGGCCGGCGCCGTTTCGCTGCCGCTGTGGGTAAGGCTGTCCGTCCGCTGTGGCCGGGTCCGGGTCTGGGCAGCATCCATGCTCGTGGCGATGCTGGCTTTCGGCGGTGCCGCCCTGCTCGGTCCCGGCGATGTGCTGCCCTTCGCCGCCATCTGCCTCGCCTCCGGGCTGGCCCTGGGGGCTGACCTCGCCCTGCCAGCCGCCATCGCCGCCGATCTCGGCGAACGCCAGGGGCAGGCCGGGGTTTGCTTCGGCATCTGGAACTTCGTCGCCAAGCTCAACCTCGCGCTGGCCGCCGGGCTGGCCTTGCCGCTGCTAGCTGCCCTCGGCTACCGGCCGGGCAGCGACGACGGACAGGCCGCCCTGATCGGCGTCTATGCCCTGCTGCCGCTCATTTTCAAGCTGCTGGCCGCCAGTCTGCTCTGGCGCTGGCGCAATACCCTGGAGATACGCTCATGAAACTACTGACCGCTGCCCTGTTTTCCCTCGGCCTGAGCGCCTGTGCCTCGACCGGCGTCGAACAGTACAAGGCCGAACAGCCTGCCCTCGACCTGAAGACCTACCTGAACGGCACGCTGGACGCCTGGGGCATTTTCCAGGGCCGTTCCGGCGAGGTGAAGAAGCGCTTCCACGTCGTCATCGACGCCAAGTGGGAAGGCGACACCGGCGTGCTGGACGAGAATTTCAAATGGTCCGACGGCACGACTTCGCGCCGGGTATGGACGCTGAAGCGCCAGGCTGACGGCAGCTTCCGCGGCACCGCCGACGATGTGGTCGGCGAGGCGGTGGGCGAGCTGGCCGGCAATGCGCTGCGCTGGCGCTACGTGCTGGCGCTGCCGGTCGATGGCAAGACCTACCACGTCGATTTCGACGACTGGATGTTCCTGATGGACGACAAGGTAATGCTGAATCGCTCCTACATGTCGAAATGGGGCTTCAATCTCGGCGAAGTGACGCTCACCTTCGTCAAGCGTTGAGATCGCCGGCAAGGAGGCAGCGATGAACCCGAAAATCTCCGCCTGGACCGGCCGGCGGGTGTGGCTGGTGGGCGCCTCGAGCGGGATAGGCGCTGCAGTCGCCAAGGAACTAGACCGGCGCGGCGCCCGGCTGGCACTGTCGGCGCGTTCCGCCGACAAGTTGCAGGCGCTGGGTATCGAACAGGCCTTGCTGCTGCCCTGCGATGCAACGGACGCGGCCGCACTGGCATGTGCCCGCCAGAGTTTGCTGGCGGCCTGGGGCGGTGTCGATCTGGTGGTTTATCTGGCCGGCGACTACGTCCCGATGACCGCCGACGCGTTCGATCTGGCCCGTGCCGAGCAGGTCATCGCCGTCAATTTCAACGGTGCGCTACGCCTGGCCGCCAGCGTGCTGCCCGACCTCCAGCCGGGCGGCGGCATCGCCTTCGTGGCCAGTGTTGCCGGCTACCGCGGCCTGCCCAAGGCGCTGTGCTACGGGCCGGGCAAGGCGGCGCTGATCCATTTCGCCGAATGCCTGCATCTCGACCTCGAAGCGCGCGGCATCGGCGTCTGGGTCATCAATCCCGGCTTCGTGCAGACCCGGTTGACCGCCCAAAACGATTTCGCGATGCCGGCGCTGCTGACGCCCGAACAGGCGGCCAGCGCCACCCTGGACGGCTTCGCCACCGGCGATTTCGAAATCCATTTTCCGAAGCGTTTCACGCGGGTGCTGAAATTGTTGTCGCTGCTGCCTTACCGCTGGTACTTCCCGCTCATCCGCCGCTTCACCGGGGCCTGACATGGATCTTGAGCGCCTGATCGCCTTCTACCAGGCACTGACGCCGGACGCAGTGGCGCGCTTTCCAGAGTTCTACGGCGCCGACGCCTATTTCAAGGACCCGTTCAACGAGGTGCGCGGCGTCGACGCCATCGCGGGCATCTTCGCGCACATGTTCGGCCAGGTCGAAGCACCGCGCTTCGTGGTCACCGAACGCATTGCCGATGCCGGCGGCGCCATGCTGGTCTGGGACTTCCACTATCGCGTGCGCCTGTTCGGCCGCAGCGACATGCAGGTCATCCGCGGCGTGTCGCACCTGAAGTTTGGGGCAGACGGCAAGGTCGTCTATCACCGCGACTACTGGGATGCCGCCGAGGAGCTGTACATGAAGCTCCCCATTCTCGGCGCATTGATGAAGTCCCTGAAGAAGCGGTTTGCCACCTAGCGCATCCGCCCCTGTAGGCTTTCCGACAAGCCGCCCGACAAGGCCGCCCACCAAACAATCCATATCATTGATTTAATTAACAAAAACCCACTGGCACAGCGATTGCTGAATAGGCTCCGAACAGTTTTCGAGGAGCCTACATCGTGGAACTTCCCGTCATCAGCAACAGCGCCCCCGCCGAAGGGGGAGGCTGTTCGTCCAGCGGCTGCGGCACGGCGCCGGATGCCCTCTCCCACCTGCCGGACTACATCCGCGCCAAGGTCCAGGACCATCCCTGCTATTCGGAAGAAGCGCATCACTACTTCGCCCGCATGCACGTGGCCGTCGCCCCGGCCTGCAACATCCAGTGCAACTACTGCAACCGCAAGTACGACTGCTCGAACGAATCCCGTCCGGGCGTCGTTTCCGAGTTGCTGACGCCGGACCAGGCCGTCAAGAAGGTGCTTGCGGTGGCCGCCGAAATCCCGCAGATGACGGTCCTCGGCATCGCCGGACCCGGCGACCCCCTGGCCAACCCGGGCCGCACCTTCGAGACCTTCGAACAGCTGTCCGCGCGCGCCCCGGACATCAAGCTATGCGTGTCGACCAACGGCCTCAACCTGCCGCAGTACGTCGACGAAATCGCCAAGCACAACATCGATCACGTGACGATCACCATCAACTGCGTCGATCCGGAAGTCGGGGCCAAGATCTACCCGTGGATCTACTGGGAGAACAAGCGCATCACCGGCGTCGAAGGCGCGCGCATCCTGATCGAGCAGCAGCAGAAGGGGCTGCAGATGCTGACCGAGCGCGGCATCCTGGTGAAGGTCAATTCGGTGCTGATCCCCGGCGTCAATGACGAGCATCTCAAGGAAGTCTCGAAGATCGTCAAGGCCAAGGGCGCCTTCCTGCACAACGTGATGCCGCTGATCGCCGAGCCCGAGCACGGCACCTACTACGGCATCATGGAGCAGCCGGAACCGACACCGGAACAGCTGCAGGAACTGCAGGACGCCTGCGCCGGCGACATGGCGATGATGCGCCACTGCCGCCAGTGCCGCGCCGATGCGGTCGGCCTGCTCGGCGAAGACCGCGGCGACGAGTTCACCCTCGACAAGATCGACGTCATGGATGTCGATTACGAAGCCGCCATGGTCCGCCGCAAGGTGGTGCACGACGAGATCATCGAAAAGCTCGACGCCAAGCGCGGCATCGTCAAGCCGAAAGCTGAGGGCATTCCGGAAGGTTCGCGCCCGGTGCTGATGGCGGTGGCCGGCAAGAACGGCGTCGTCGCCGAGCACTTCGGCCATGCCAAGGAATTCCTGATCTACGAAGCCTCGCCGGAAGGCGTCCGCTTCATCGGCCACCGCAAGACCGAGCTGTACTGCGGGGGTATGGATTCCTGCGGCGATGGCGACGTGATCGACGAAGGCGCCACCGAATCGCTGCTCGACCGCAACATCCGCGTACTCGAAGGCTGCGAGGTCGTGCTCTGCTCGAAGATCGGCTACGAGCCGTGGGGCAAGCTGGAAGCCGCCGGCATCGCGCCGAACGGCGAGCACGCGATGGAGCCGATCGAGGACGCCGTGATGGCGGTGTACAAGGAAATCGCGGCGACCGGGAAGCTGCTTCCTGCCGCAGAAACCCTGAAGGTGGCGTAAATGGCACTCCAGATAACCCGATCCTGCGTCAATTGCTGGGCCTGCGTCGATGTCTGCCCGAACGACGCGATCTACCAGGACACGCCGCACTTCCTGATCGACGACGGGAAATGCACCGAATGCCTCGGGGATCACAGCGTGCCGCAGTGTGCGGCGATCTGTCCGATCGAGATGGCCATCGTTGATGAACTGGGCGAGTTCTTGAACCCGCCGGGGTCGCTGACGGGGATTCCGATTGAGAAGTTGAAGGAGTTTGGGTTGTGGAGGGAGGCGGCTTAATGCAGGTTTCTGTGCCTGACGCTTGGTGGGCGTTTGCTCGACCGCTCCTTTCCGCCTTGAGGGCGGGCGTACTTTCTTTTGCTTCGCCAAAAGAAAGTAGCCAAAGAAAAGGCGACCCCGTGGTCGGCGCCCCTTCGGGGTTCCTTCCGCTACTCGGCGAGCCGGGCGGTTCGCATGAACTCGCCTGCGGCTCAAACAATGCGAACCGACTTCCCCCGGCCCGCCTGCGTTGCTCAGCGCCTCTCAAGGGGATGCGAAAGGCGTCGCAGTTTCACCGCCCTGCCACGTCATTCCCGCGCAGGCGGGAATCCAGGAATGCCCTTGAAGCGGTGCCTGCTGTTCTGGATTCCCGCCTACGCGGGAATGACGGCGCTATCGCATCAGCGGCAATCTGTTTTCCGGGCCCCTTGGGAGGTGCCGAGCAACGCAGGCTTTCGCGGAAAAAGGGCGAGCACTGTCTGAGGGCGAAGCCCGAGTTGCGCAGCCCCCGCGACAGCCGAGTAGCGCAGGGAACCCGCGTAGCGGGCACCGACCCAGGGTCGCCTTCTTCTTTGGCTACTTTCTTCTTGGCGAAACAAGAAGAAAGTACGCCCGCGCGTCAGGCGCGGAACCCTGCCCATCAGAAACCCATAAAAGTCTTTTAAAACAGAACCTATGGCCACCATCACCTTTTACGAAAAACCCGGCTGCAAGGGCAACCTCCGCCAGAAGACCCTGCTCGCCGCAGCCGGCCACACCGTCCAGGCCAAAAGCATGAAAACCGAGCCGTGGACAGCCGACCGCCTGCTCACATTCCTCGGCAAACTGCCCGTCGCCGAGTGGTTCAACCGCTCCGCCCCCGACATCAAATCCGGCCACATCGTCCCGGAAACCCTCGGCTTCGAGGACGCCCTGCACCTGCTGCTCGGCAACCCGCTGCTCATCCGCCGGCCGCTGATGGAAGTCGGCGACGAGCGCATGGTCGGTTTCGACACCGCGCTGGTCGATGCCTGGCTGGGCCTGAACAACGTCGAACTGCCGGAAGGCAACATCGAGGCCTGCGTGCATGGTCCGGAAGGCCACGGCAGCTGCGGCAGCCACGAGGCGACACAACTGCGTGAGGAAGCCGAGCATGCCGGCGGCGGGACTCACTAATTCGGCGGTCGAGCTGGCGCCGGGCGTCCACTGGGTGGGCGCCCTCGACCCGCATCTGCGCAATTTCGACATCATCCTGAAGACCGCCAACGGCACCAGCTACAACGCCTACGTGGTGCGCGGCGAGCATGGCGTGGCGGTGATCGACACGGTGAAGGAAAACTTCGCCGACACCTTCTTCGAGCGCCTCGAATCGGTGGCCCGCTACGACGAGATCACCACCATCGTCCTCAACCACCTGGAACCGGACCACAGCGGCGCCCTGCCCGAATTGCTGCGGCGCGCGCCGCAGGCCCGGGTCTATCTGTCCAGCCGCGCCCAGATGATGCTCAAGGCGCTGTTGAAGCCCTCCGGCGAAAAGCCGCCCGAGTACATCCCGGTCACCACCGACGACGAGGTCGATCTCGGCGGCCGCAGCTTGCGCTTCCTGCACACGCCCTACCTGCACTGGCCGGACACGCAATGCACCTACCTGGTCGAGGACGGCCTGCTGTTCACCGGCGACATCTTCGGCTGCCATTTCTGCGACGCCCGGCTGTTCAACGATACGGTGGGCGATTTCCGCTTCTCGTTCGAGTACTACTACGCCCACATCATGCGGCCCTTCCGCGAGTACGTGCTCGACGCCATCGCGCTGATCGAACCGCTCGCCATCCACCTGATCGCCCCGGCGCACGGCCCCATCCTGCGCCATGCGCCGCGCGACTACGTGCATCGCTACCGCGAACTGGCCACGCCGCGCCTGTTCAACGAGGCGCGCAGCGAGAAGACGCTGGTCATCTTCTACATCTCGGCCTACGGCAACACCCGGCGCATGGCGGAAGCGCTGGCCGCCGGCGCCGAAGCCATCGGCGGCGTGCGCGTCTCGCTGTACGACCTCGAAGGCGGTGAATCCGGCATCTTCACCGACCTGATCGAGGAAGCCGACGGCCTCGCCTTCGGCAGCCCGACCATCAACGCCGACGCGGTCAGGCCGATCTGGGACGTGCTGTCCTCGCTGACCACGGTCAACGTCAAGGGCAAGCTGGGCGCCGCCTTCGGCTCCTACGGCTGGAGCGGCGAAGCGGTGCGCCTGATCGAGGACCGCCTGCGCGGCCTGAAGATGCGCGTCCCGCTCGAAGGGCTGCGCATCAAGCTGGTGCCGGATGCCGGCGAACTGGACGAATGCCGCAGCCTGGGCGAACAACTGGCCCGTCACCTGACCGGGCAAATGAAAAACCGCGAGATCGACCTGGCAGCGCTCGCCTAAACGACAAGGGGAAAAACCATGCCTAAAGCCAAAGTCACCTTCGAGGATATCGGCGTCTCGGTCACCGTACCGGCCGGCACCCGGCTCATCGAAGTCTCGGAAAAAGTCGGCGCCGGCATCACCTACGGCTGCCGCGAAGGGGAATGCTGCACCTGCCTGACCAAGGTGGTGTCCGGCAACGAATACCTCGCCCCGCCGAGCATCCTGGAAGACCAGGTGCTGAAAGACAACCTCGCCCCGCGCGGCCACCGCCTGGCCTGCCAGGCGCAGATCATCGGCGGTGAAATCGTGGTCAAGCCGGCCTGACGCCTCACCGTCGTCATTCCCGCGCAGGCGGGAATCCAGGAATGGAAACCCCATGGATTCCCGTTCAAGCCGGGAATGACGGCGAATGTAACGAACAAGATTAAAAGCAAACGCCCGACCGCCTCAGAGAACACCTAGATCAACCCGCCATTCCGGAGAAATACAACATGGCCCTCATCACCTTCAGCAGCCCGCTGCACAAAGACAAGACCGTCTATGCCGTCGCCGGCAGCCACACCCAGACCATCCTGGCCCTGGCCAAGGAACACCACATCCCCATCGACTTCGGTTGCCAGGAAGGCAACTGCGGCACCTGCCTGGTCAAGGTGTCCTCCGTCGACGGCAAGCGCGCCCCCATGGGCGGCCCGCTCAACGTCCGTGAAGTCGCCGCCCTGCTCGAACTCGGCCACGTCACCAAGGCCGAGATCGACAAGATGTACGTCGACGACATCCCGCCCACCCAGTGGCGCCTGGCCTGCCAGATGATCGTCCGCGACGAGGACATCCTGGTCGAATATCCCAGCAAGTGAGTCCCCGCCAATAAGGCCCCTGCCATGAACGGTCCGGATCGCCTGCCCTACCGGGCAACGCTGCTCGCCGAACTGCTGTCCACCCCAGCCGGGGCGAAGGCAGCGGGCGATCCGAACCGCCTGCTGCTGGCCAGCATCATCGCCGGCCAGGCCAGCGGCGAAGGCTGCCTGCCGGCCCATCTCGGCCTCGGTCCGGCCGCCTGCCACACCCTGCTCGTCGCCTACTTCCCGGGCTGCGCCATCCGCATGACCGAGCGCGCCGGAGAAGCTATTCCCGAATGGAGCG
>DATGXM010000344.1:0-16223 GCA_035298985.1 Azonexus sp.
GCGGCAGACCGGCTTTGCGCGAGCGCAGTTTGCGCGGCTTGCTCATGCCTTGACGATCATATTGACGACCTGGGCGGCGGCGGCCATGCCGAAAACCGAAGTGACGCAGACCGAGGAGCCGAAGCCGGCGCAGTTGAGCCCGGCCGGGCCTCGCTTGACGTCGCAACTGGCGCCGTTGCCCGGATAGCGCAGGGCTTCGGTCGAATAAATCGCCGATACGCCGAATTTCTTTTTGGCATCGCGCGGGAAGCCGTGGTCGCGGCGCAGGCTGGAGCGAACCTTGGCTAGCAGCGGGTCCTGCACCGTCTGGCTGAGGTCGGCGGCGCGGACCTGGGTCGGGTCGATCTGCCCGCCTGCGGCGCCGGCGACGACGATGGGCAGCTTGTGCCGGCGGCAGAAGGCGATCATCGCTACCTTGGCGCGCACCTGGTCGATGGCATCGATGACCGCGGTGAAGTTGCGGTCGAGCATGGAGGCCGCATTGTCGGGGGTCACGAAGTCATCGATGCAATGGACTTCGCATTCCGGATTGATGGCGTGGATGCGCTCGGCCATGGCTTCGACTTTTGCCTTACCGTAAAGATTTCCCAGCGCGTGAATCTGGCGGTTGGTATTGGATTCGGCCACCATGTCGAGGTCGATCAGCGTGATGCGGCCGACGCCGGTGCGGGCCAGCGCTTCGGCGGCCCACGATCCGACGCCGCCGATGCCGACGACGCAGACGTGGGCGCTGCGCAGCGCGTCGGCGCCGTTCTGGCCGTACAGGCGGGCTACCCCGCCGAAGCGACGTTCGCGATCCATCGCCGTCATGCCTCGATGGTCTTGCGAATTACTGTGTTGAACGGGGCGATCCACTCCGGGGCGAACTGGTTGTCGCAGGCGTTCACTTCGGCGACGGCGCGCAGCACCGAGCGGTTCTTGCCGCGATGGATGTGCTTGAGCATGACGGCTTCGAAGGCATCGACAATGGCCAGAATCTTGGCGCCGGGGCAGATTTCGGCGGCGCTCAGGCTGTTCGGATAGCCGCCGCCATCGGGCATTTCATGGTGCTGGGCAACCATTTTGGCGGCTGCTTCCCAGCCCGGCATGCGCAGCAGCAGGCCGGCGGCGAATCCCGGATGGTTGCGCAGGACGATCTTATCCTCCGGCGACATCTTGCCGACCTTGAGCCAGATCGATTCCGGCAGCAGCATCATGCCCAGATCGTGCAGATAGACGGCGGCTTCCAGCTGGATGGGGTCGACGGCGCTGTCGCCGGCCCTGTTGGTTTCCTGGGCCAGGCGCAGGATGCGCATGGTGCGCCCCTTGAACAGCGGGGAGCGGCTCTCGAACTGCAGGGCCAGCGAGCGGAAAAACTGCAGGTCGCTATTGACGTTGTGGTTGGCGCCCTTGGCTTTCTCGCCTTTTCTCGCCGGACTGGCAATATCGGGGATAACCGGCGGGAAGCCGGTGACCGCTTCGATCAGGCTGGCACTGCTGCTTTCAATTTGCGGCGCGATTTCCCTGGCAACTTCATCAAGGCCCTGGACGAGGGTCGGCAGACGCAGGTTGTCCAGCGGCTTGTTGCTGATCACTGCATCGGTAGCCAGTTCCAGGCGGTCGATGGCCAGCAAAATGAGTTCGGCCAGCATGTTGGAAAGAGGGATTTCGCCTTCCCGGAAGCGCGCCATCATCGTTTCAATGGGGTGGGCGATGGCGACGCCGAGTTGGAACTTGCAGATCGTCGCGTCGCCCTTGATGTTATGTATGGCGCGGAACAGGCTGGCCGTCGTTTCCGGATCGTCCTGCGTCTTGCGGAGTTTGGCGACGTCGCGTTCGATTTCCGGGGCGCGATCGGTCAGGGCATCAGCGAATTCCTCGAACAGTTCTCGATCCTGGATTACCGGTGCGTCGATCGAATGAATGTTCATGCCCCCTCCGCCTGTTTTAGTTTAATCGACAGAGTTTAACAAAGAGCCGCCAAACTGGGCGCATCCTTGATCAGCCGACCTTGACTGGGCAGCCCCGGAACCCTAAGATTCCGCGCTTCTTCAAGGGATTACCTGCCGTGACACTGGAACAGATCTACGCCCTGATCGGGCCCGACATGAAGGCCGTTGACGCGGTCATTCGCGATCGACTCTACTCCGACGTGGTGCCGGTCAGGCAGGTCGCCGAATACATCATCGGCAGCGGCGGCAAGCGCATGCGTCCGGCCCTGGTTCTGCTGGCCGCCGGTGCCCTGGGTTACCAGGGCGAGCGGCATCACCAGATGGCCGCGGTCGTCGAATTCATCCATACCGCCACCCTGTTGCATGACGACGTGGTCGACGAATCGTCGCTGCGCCGTGGTCGCGATACCGCCAATGCCATGTTCGGTAACGCGGCCAGCGTGCTGGTCGGCGATTTCCTGTATTCGCGCGCCTTCCAGATGATGGTGGCGGTCGACAACATGCGCGTGATGCAGGTGCTTTCCGATGCGACCAACGTGATTGCCGAAGGCGAAGTGCTGCAGTTGATGAACTGCCATGACGCCGATGTCGATGAAGCGCGCTACATGCGGGTCATCCACTACAAGACAGCCAAGCTGTTCGAGGCGGCGGCCCAACTTGGCGCCATGCTCGGCCAGGCGACGCCGGAAGTCGAAAAGGCGCTGGCGGTCTACGGCATGCACTTGGGTACGGCGTTCCAGCTGGTCGATGACGTGCTCGATTATTCGGGGCAGGAAGCCGATACCGGCAAGCACCTGGGCGACGATCTGGCCGAAGGTAAGCCGACCTTGCCGCTGATCTACGTCATGCAGCACGGCACCCCCGAACAGGCGGCCTGCGTGCGCAAGGCAATCGAAGAAGGCGGTCGTGACGACTTCCCGCTGGTGCTCGACGCCATCCGCAACAGTGGCGCCCTGGAGCACGCCCGTGCCCGTGCCGTGCAGGAGGCGGAATTGGCAAAACAAGCAATTCAGTGTTTGGGGGATTCACAGTACAAAAAAGCTCTGCTACAATTGCCGCTCTTTGCAGTTGAGCGGAATCATTAGCCAGTTGCAACGAACCTCGGAGTGTAGCTCAGCCTGGTAGAGCACTGCGTTCGGGACGCAGGGGTCGCATGTTCGAATCCTGTCACTCCGACCAATTTAAGCCCCTGTAATCAATCGGTTACAGGGGCTTTTGGTTTTCTGGGTGTTGTCGGTACGGAATTTGTACGGAAAACAGTGTGGCTTAGTCGATTGACTCTGAGCAATAAAGTTATCCGGCTTCAATGGGCTTTCCCGTTTTGTCAGGCTACGCAACCACGCCAGAAACTGGGCTTTGCCCATTAAGGCAGTTTTCTCCTGTGCTCACGTGCCTTGGCGTAACATCCCAAGTAAATAGCCAAATACGTACAAAGCAAAGGGGATAGGCATGAACGCAAAAAAAATGGCCGTTATTGCGGCGCTGTTTATGTCGGGTATTGGTAATGTTCTTGCTCACGGTGGCGGTCTTGATGCAAATGGATGCCACTTTAAGCGCGCAACCGGGGAGTATCACTGCCATCGAGGTGGATATGTTCCGCCGATGCAGAATCCTGCACAGCAACCATTGCAACGACAGGCACAACCCAATCAACTCTATTCTCCGGCCTTTAGTGACACGTGCTACACCGGGCCACGAGGAGGGAGGTATCGCATAGTTAACGGTCGAAAGCGTTATGGCTGCTGATTTCCCTATTGGAGTTTGGATTCTTTTAGCATAATTGCAGAGTAAAAAAAGGGCCTTAATAATCCACGGGCTCAAACGTATAACTGCAACAGGTGGGAGCCAACAATGATGTATCCAAGGGGTTCTTTCATTAGCCTTATTTTGTCGACTCTCTTGGTCGGTGCTTGTGGACAAGATACGCAAGTCAAGGCGCTGGAAGCTCAGATTCATGAGCTTGATGTAAAGACGAAAGCACTCGAAAAAACAGTGCAAGAGCTTTCAGTTAAAGATTTGCTGAGCCATTTCGAGGGGGTTGCGTATTTAACCCCAGGCTCCGATGGCTATTCGCTTGTTAAGAGCGACCTCGGGGTGTTAACCGTTTCTCTCGCCAATATTCAGCCATACGCGAGTGGCACTAAAGTTACGCTTCAATTCGGTAACCTTATGGCAGGGACAATCAATGGTGTGAAGGCAAAGCTAGAATGGGGAAGCTTGGACAAGAAGGGCTCCCCTATTGCCGAAAGCACCAACTCGCGCGAAGTAAAATTCAACGAGTCTCTTCGGTCTGGAGGCTGGACTAGAGCAGATGTTGTGCTTGAGGGTATCCCGCCAACGGAGCTTGGTTTTGTACGGGTCCGCGAAGTTGGACACACCGGAATTTCCCTTGTCGGTCGCTAATGCCTGCCAGCGTCACTTGGTAACAAGCCTCTGCATGTTTAGAGCCGCTTTGGTTGCTTTCCTGCTCGTCGTTTCAGCGCACGCAGAAACACTATCCGGTCGCGTAGTTGGCATCACTGATGGGGATACTTTGACTGTCCTCGATGCAAATCATCAGCAGCACAAGATTCGCTTGGCCGGGATTGATGCGCCAGAGCATGACCAAGCATTCGGTGAACGAGCAAAGCACAACCTAGCGGCCTTGGCATTCAACAAAGACGTTGCTGTCAATTGGCGCAAGGTGCATCGAAAGCGGCTGATCGGCAGAGTTGTCGCAGATGGTGTTGATGTGAGCCTTGAGCAAGTTAAAGCGGGAATGGCCTGGTGGTACGAAAAATACCGCAAAGAGCAATCAGCACTTGATCGGCGACTCTATGGACAGGCTGAGCATGACGCGAAGACTCATCGTGTCGGGCTCTGGAGTGATCCTGATCCTATTCCTCCGTGGGAGTGGCGGCATCGCCACAAAACACCGGGTTAATTCGAGCGACAAATTTCAAAGGGGCGAACGTGTCACTCTACGAAAACCAGCACATCGGGCAGTTTTTAATCTCGCTTGGATATGAGATTGGGCGAAGAAACCTCAATATCAACTGCAGCGCGAACTTACTTCAGCAAACCCCTCTTGATGCACCATTGGCTGATATTCATGTAGGACCAGATGATCGATTTGTAATGATCGAATTTAAGAAAGAAGGGGCTACAGATTCAGAAGTGCAAAAAGATGGGATCAGAGAGCACGTAATCAAAAAAATTTGTAATCTTCCTATGGGGTATGCGCGCTTAACTAGCTTGATGCACTGCAGTGCAAGAAGTCATTGGCTGGCGGAAAGCACAATATGTAACGACCAACCTGATGCTACTTTTAAAGCCTATCTGCTTCTATTCAAACCACTAATTACCAACTCTCATGGCTCAGATTGGCTAAAAAGATATGACTCCATTAATGACTTCGTTCACGGCTTGTTCGATGAGTGCGATGATTTTATTGGGGTTACTCGGGATGAGTTTCAGGAGTATTTAGATTACCTTCTCAAAGAGGCAGACGGTATTACCCCATCAAACACCGATTGGTTAATTCTAAAAGCTAACAATGGAGGCCTTTCCTGGAGTACGACAACAGTAACCTCATACCTATCGGAGAAGATAAAAACGCCTAAGACAGGCAGGCCAAAGAAAGTTGTTCCCTAGAGAGTGCAGGAAACCATAACTTTGACCGGTCGCATAGGTCGTTGTATTTGAGTTATTTGCAGCGTTTCTTGCTGCACGCCCGGTAGGTATCACTCCTGATTGATTCGAAATGCCGAGAGGTCAGTAAACCTTCTCGGCAGAAGGGGACTATCCGAGTAAGCCTTTTTGATACTGCATACGCCTGATCAACTCCTCTCGGGTGTTCCTACTCTTTTGTAGATTTGGATTCGTGTAAGGGGATGCGTTGCCGAACGGTCCTGCGCCTTGGAAGCTAACTGGGTGATATGTCGAACCCCACCCTTCGCCACCCATTGGGGCGCTTAGACGTTGTGGCATCTGTTGCTGCCTCCCTCCTTGGCCTGCGGCATACATCGCAGCACCCAATAAGCCCGCCTTCGCTAAACCGCTGTAATTCAATCCTGCGCTTGTCTTGTCCGGCGTGTTGCTGCCTAGTTGCGTAGGAATGTTAGAACCGCCTCTAGCAAGGTTCTGTATCGACTGCGCCTGAATATCTGCCTGGGGCTGATATAGCGTTTCTTCCGGTCGAGTATTGAACTGCACACCGCTGCCCGTATATCCATCGTCGCTGGGAGAGGCTTTGCCGAGTGCTGAGGGCGAATTCCAATCTATGGCCCGCCGATTCAAATAGCTTGTGTCTGCCGGTACATCACCACCACTTAGGCTCTGATAATCGCTAGGCTGGAATGCTGGCGTGTCGGGTGTGTAGGTGATCCCTTGGCCGGTTCCGTAATCACCGTAACGCTGCATCAGGTCGTATAGGTCGTCAAACATGGTTGTTCCTTTCTTGTTGGGCGGTGTTGCCGAGGGAGAGGGCTTTGTCCTCGGCTACGAAGGTGATTAGAGAGACGCCTGCGAAAAGTTCCTTGGCTAACTCGCAAGCACGATTCCGAAAACATTCCTCTTCCTCTTCGCTGGATCGATGGGCGAAGGTTTCGCCTGTCTTCATGTTTATCGCTGCAATGACCTTTGGCTGAGGGTCTTTGGGTTTGCCGTTTTCTGCCGCCATGCCAGTAATCAGAATGACTCGCACCTGATCTGAAGGCGTTGATGGCTCTAGTTTTGCCAAACGTTTTTCAAGCTGGTTCATTTTCTTGCCTCCAGTGCGGTGATGCGCCGCTCAAGTTCTTCCGTTTCCAATGCCTTGCGGCGGGCCTCAACAATTCCGGCAAGCGTGTTGCCCTCTCCGGGGGTCACCTCTCCATCGGCTACTGCCTGAAGAATCCGCGCCTGTGCTGTTGCGGCATCGTTGGGAGTGGATACGGATGGAAGGTCGAGATTGATGGTTCGTTCCTTGGCTGCAGGAACAATGCGATCAATCACGAATCGCGCCGCCCCCATGTCACCGCCTTTGGCTGCGTCAATTACTGCCTGTGTGATTTCCTGTGCGTCACCTTCCATCATTTGAAGTAATGCCCGGGTGGCATGGCTTCGAGTGCCTTTCGGTTTTCCTGATGGATTGCCGCTTTGTCCTGGCTTGAATTGAGCAGGATGTGTTTTCTTCATTGCCATTTGCTGAATCCTTTCTGAATAATCAGACCGGCAAGCCCATTTGCTGGGCCGCTGTGCCGCTTTCATCTTGTCGCTGAGGGGTTGTGTTGTCCGCTCCTGTTTTGCGCGATGACGGAGGCGTGGTTGGCATATTGGTTTCGGATGGCAGCAAGCGCCCGCCGTCAAATTCAATCGCCAGATCAAGCAGAGCATCGAGCTTGGTTACGATTTCGATTCCGTCGCCGCAGTGGTCGATGATTTGGCTGCGGAACCAATCGGCTGTAACCAATCCCTCCATGCGATCCGTCAGGATGGAAAGGCGCCGCTCAAGTTCTGCCACCTTGTTAGCGTCATCAGGTTTCATGCCGCACAACTGACGAGCGATGAATAGAATTTGCTCCGGGTGAGCATCCACAATGTACGGGTCACCGCAGTCGGTCTGCGTTAGACGGATAGCTCCGTCAGGCTGGCGATTCCATGCCAAGTCAAAGAAACGATTGTTCATCTGCTGTCCTTTCATGCGACGAGGCGCAAATGGCCACGATCAGCGGTGAGTGATAGGTGGATGGCAAGTGGTGATCCAATAGGCTTGCGCTCCTTGTTCACCCGTTGCTGACGAGTTGAACTCACACCACTACATGGCATTAATTCATTGTCTGCACTTTCTAACCCCCTTGTTCCTGCACTTCCTGCCGGATACTCACGGGTGAAACTGCACTTTCTGCTGGATTGCTCCTGCACTTTCTGCCGGGTGATTTTTTTCTCGGTCGGTTTCCAGTCGCGCCATGCGTTAGGAGTGAACCCAGCAAGAAAAAGCCCTTCGCGTTGCTTAATCGGCAACCATGTAACGGCATACTTGGCCCATGCTCCGTTCGCGCCATGGCTGCGCGTCCGATAAATCAGGCCGTGGGCTATGAGTTGCGCTATAGCGTCTCGCAGGGTGTGCTCTGAACCGATGCCGTACTTCGAGCACCACTTGAAAGCTGCGTGGAGATGCCCGTTATTCTCTTTGGTCAATTGCCTTGTCATCAGCAACAGCAGCAAGACGGAAGACGGGCGAAGGTCGGCAAATGCAGGGCTATCAATTACCCGGTGTTCGATAGCTGCGTATGGATGTTTTGTGGTCGTCTTGCCAGGAGGCTGACCACGCCGTAACTGTTCGCTTCTGTCGGTTCCCATTACACGGCCTCCAGCGCTGCAAACTTCATCCGGTCAGATTCGCTGAGCGAGTAATAGCCGATGCGTACTGTTCGCCCATCGCGATCAAGTAGCGGTTGCTTTTCCATTGGCAATTCAAAGCCATGACGACGACGGAGGTGGAGGACTCCATCCGGCGTGTTTTCGTAGCCGGCTAGTCTGTCGAGGTCGTGTCGGCTGGTCTTGCCACGCTCCGCAAGAACGGTCAGCAATCGACGTTCTCGCGGTGATAATTGCTTGCTAGAGGTGGTGGCTGCGTCAATGATGGACGTAGCAATAGAAATTGACGTTGTTTCAGTCATTTTGCGCTCCAGTGCCTCACGGCATTAAGAGTTGTGGGAATTGGTATGTTTTGGCTAATTACCCGATTAGCCGGTCTGAGCGTCGCGCCACGCGATTAGCTCCTGTTGGTCAAAGACAGTGCAGCGGCTTGAGAGATGGCGAGGTTTCGGAAAGTCCGAGCGTTCCTTAATCCAGCGCCAGAGGGTGGCGCGGCCAATGCCGAGAAACTCGGCAGCGTGTTTCGGTCGAAGAGAATTATTCATGTCTAGCTCCTGTAAAGTCCCGCATTGCTGCGTACAGTTGCTAGTGTTTCCGTGAAATAACTTGGATCAGGTTATTTCACGCAGGGAAAGCCTGCCTAACGAAGTCGTCCCATTCATCAATGGTGTTTGTGAGTACGTGGTAGTTAAAGGCATCGCGATAGATGCGTGCCCAGAAGCTATTCCTGTTCTTCGAATACTTGACTCGTAGCGGTTCGCCGCTATCGGGCGAAACAGACT
Source organism: Azonexus sp. (assembly GCA_035298985.1). Lineage (GTDB taxonomy): Bacteria > Pseudomonadota > Gammaproteobacteria > Burkholderiales > Rhodocyclaceae > Azonexus. Next base: position 9,053 of record DATGXM010000344.1, read on the forward strand.
TGATTCCATCCCAGGCAGCTTCTTCAAGAAATTGCATCCATGGTTCCCGTCGAGAAAGCAGTCTGGCGGCTGTTGTTGCGTTTTCCGCCTCGCCGTTCTTAATCAAGCGCTCAAGTTCTACAACGAGAACTCCTTGAATAATATCTGTCCAACGCGAAGGGCGTTTAGCGGCTGGTTTTGGCTGAAATCCGGGAAACTCTTCTGCAAGTTTTGCTGCAAGTTGATACCACTGATTTGCCCCGGATTCGATTCCGTAGCTTTCGGCAAGGGCCATTAGTTTGCCAACCTTGATAGAGGCGCATTGAGCAGACCACTGTGAAATGGTGTCGTCGCCGGCCAATAATCCAGGCATTGGTGGATACTCAATGAAACCAGTAAGTTCTTTCGGTAATCCCGGGCGTTTTTTCACTCTGGCACACCTTCTGTGCTGCCTTCGTTGGATGCCACCACCAAGCGGTGAAGGTTTTCCGCTGTTCGTCTGGCCGGACTAGGTGGCGGCGTACTCGCTATGCTGCCAATTTGTCGACAAGTTGCTCAGTGCTTTCAATGCTGTCGCTAATAGCGCCCACGACGCAATTGTTCAGCGCTTTAATGCGGGAAACAATTCCCGATACGCCCATGTAATCGGCGTCGTCGCTTAGCGCCTTTTTGATGATTGTGCATAGTTGCTCAATCTCGCACGCGGCATCGACGGCAATGCCGCGTCGCTTCGCCGACATGGTTATGTAGCCGTCTGTCTCGACCAAATCATGCACAGTGCTAGTATTGTTTTCAGCCATATTCGTAACTCCTATTTACAGCGGTGGTTAGGGTTTGCCCGTTTTGCCTAGTGACCGACTTGGCGACGGCATTTATATGCCTAAAAAATTTCTACGGGAGCGTTAGAGGCAATTGCTGCTAATGCTGCCGGAGTTCTGCCAAACGAGAAGTGTTCTATCTGCCTCGATTTTGATAGCGCGGTGACTTGCAGTGAAATTAACTCTCCAGACATGAAGCGCTGAAGCATTGCGTACATATCGCTAGGTAGTCTGTCGCGTAGATGAATAATTTGTGCGCTCATGGTGATCCTCCAAGTAAAAGCCAATAGTCGGTGTGTTAAAGCATTGCTACCGCGTCTAGTTTTGCAGTAACGACTGAGTGCTTGAGGTGCCCGTACGTCTTTTCAATCATCGAAACCGAGGTTCCGGTCAGTTTGGCCACGATGAATGAATCCATGCCAGCCAGAATCATTTCACTGATAGCGGTATGGCGCAGGGAGTACATCACCACGGATTCAGGCAATCTGGCGGCGGTTACGGCCTCCTTGAACACCTTCTTCCATGCGTCCTTGTTCCAGCGTTGGCCATATGAGGTGGCTAGCATGGGGGCGGCTCCAATCTTGTCCTTTGCAGCTTCGTTGAAGAAGGTAGCGGCAGCAGTCGAGATTGCGACTGTTCGCGGGCCAGTCTTCCCGGTAAGAGTGAGGCAGCCAAGCGCTTTGTCGTAATCGCAGGCATTCAGCGTCGCCAACTCTCCCGGTCTTGCTCCTGTGAGCAGCATGGCTTTGACGAGCATCTTGAGGTCGTCGGGGCAGGCATCCAAAAGTGACTTGCGTTGTTCCTTGCTCAGAAATGCGCTTTTGCGCTGCACTTTTACCTTTGGAAAGCGCTTGACCGTCTTCCATCCGGCGTCGGTGGCAATCAAACGATTGTTGAGAGCCATGTTCAGCGCAGCCTTGAATGTGTCGAGGTTACGGTTTGCAGAATCCTTTGAACGTCTTACATCCTCGTCGTCGGCTTCGTCATCATCATCAATCTGATCGTCGCGCCATTTTTGGACGGTGGATGCTTTGAGCTTGTCGAGTGTCAGCTTGCCGATATTGGCCGAATAGATCAGGCGAATAAACCGGCCTTCGGCATCCTTGGCGGTGTCCTTGCGGCCTTCGGCTTTTAGTGCGTCGACATAGGACTCGCAGGCTTCTTTAACGGTGGTCGCCTTGTGGGTAACGCCTCCCTCGCAAGACACTACCCATTCGCGGGCAAGTTTGGCGGCAGTGTCGAAGTCGTCAAACTCTCCGAGCGCCCGGTATTTCTGCTTTCCTTCTTCATCCCGCCAGCGGGCAATCCATGTGCCGTTGCCGTTCTCTAGCTTGCGGTAGCCGATGGCTGCGCCTTTCTGGAGGACTGACCAATACGGCTCACGGCGGGCGGCTAGACGGTCGCGCTTTGTCTTGCTGTCGATTGGGTTTGCCATGGCTCTTTCCGTACGGAATCGGTACGGAAATGATACGCGGGACAACCTGAGTTTACAAGAGGCTTAAATTCGCTGATTTATAACGAATTATTTTGTTTGTGAGACTACGTGTAATCGTTATTCCCGCGTTCGGGACGCAGGGGTCGCATGTTCGAATCCTGTCACTCCGACCAATTTAAGCCCCTGTAAATCGATGATTTACAGGGGCTTTTGGCTTTCCGGGGGGGGCTTCGCCACGCGAGCAGCCTTGGCGGTCAGGAATTCCTTTTCAGGATTCGTCGGCGAGCCAGTTCCTGCGGGGCGGCAGCTTGACTTGCGGAATCGGGCCGCGTTCGGCGGCGATGACCTTGTCCAGCACGACATAGAGTTCGTTGATCAATTCCGGGCCGAAGGCCTGTTCGATCACCTTGTATTGCTCGACGATCAGCGGACCGAGTTCGGCCACCAGCTTTTCGGCCTTGGGCGTCATGCGGACGATGACGCGGCGCTGGTCTTCTTCCATGCGCGTGCGGGTGACCAGGCCCATGTCTTCCATGCGTGACAGCACGCCGGTCAGGCTGGGGCTGAGGATCTGGCAGATCTCGCAGATTTCGCGCGGTTCGAGCTGGTCGTATTCGCCGATGGCGCGCAGGATGCGCCATTGCTGCTCGGTCAGGCCGAAATGGGTGATGATCGGGCGGAAGTGGCAGAGCAGTTCCTCGCGGGCGCGAAGGAAGAGTTGCGGCAGGTTGCGGTAGGCGAGCTTGCGGGTCATGACAGTTATTCCGGGGCGGTGCGTGGGCACATTGACAGGCCCGATGATAACAGCTATATGGCTAACATGTTAGAGAATTGGCGCGCCGCGCTTTGCAGGCAGCCGGGCAGCGGGGCAGCGCGAAAATCGGCCGGCCTTGCGGTAAGCTGGCATTCATCTGGTTGTGGCGACGAGGGCAGGGCATGACGGCAACGGCGGTTCAGGCGATTCCGGATATCCATATCGGGCGGGTTTACGACCAGCGCGACCCGGAGTGCGAGATCCATTACGAGACCTTCGGCCGGCTGGCCGACTTCTTCGGCCGCAACACGCCGCCGCACCGGCATTACAGCTTCTTTCAGGTGCATCTGCTGGTGCGCGGCAGCATCCGCCTCAATCTCGATGGCGAGGTCTATTTTGGCCAGGCGCCATTGTTCATCTTCACGCCGCCGACCATTCCGCATTCCTTCTATTCCGAGGAGGATACCGACGGCCATGTGCTGACCATCCGCCAGGAAGTCGTCCGCGCCTGGTACAAGGCGATGCCCGGGCAGTGGCCGGAGTCCCTGCTGCGCCAGCCGGCCTTTGTCGAAATGTCGCGCCTGCCGGCCGAGTTCGCGGCGGACTTTGACGGCCTGCTCGCTTCGGTGGCGCTGTTGCAACAGGAGTTCGCCCGGGACGCCAAGGGCCACCTGGCCTTGATGCAGGCCCTGGGGCAAAGCAGCTTCATCCACCTCAGCCGCCTGCTGGTGGCACACGAGCCGGCCTTGGCACAGCGTCCCGAGCGCAGCGAAGACCTGCGCATCTTCCTCAATTTCTGCGATCTGGTCGAAGCGCATTTTCGCGATCACCTGACACTCAGCGAATACGCCCAGCGCCTGTCGGTGACCGAGGCGCGGCTCAACGACATCTGCCGGCGTATGGCCGAACGGCCGTCCAAAGAGGTCGTGCATGAACGCCTGTTGCAGGAGGCACGCCGCCTGCTGCGCTATTCGGCGGTGCCGATCACCGAGATCTGCTACCAACTCGGTTTTGCCGATCCGGCCTATTTCTCGCGCTTCTTCACCAAGCGTACCGGGGTGCCGCCCAGCCAGTTCCGGCGCGAAGATCAGGGCTGATCTCCACTTCGTCATTCCCGCGTCCCGCGGGGACTTCCTTTGGTCGCAGGCGGGAGTGCAGGGATGAGCGGAAGCCTGTGGTGCACTCCTGGATTCCCGCCTACGCACCCCAAGGGTACTTCCTGCGGGGCGCGGGAATGACGTTCTCCGGAAGCGGAGATCAGTGCGGGTTACGAAAAGTACAAGTCATTTCCGCAAACGTCCATTCATTAATATCTTAGTGAAGCGTCTAATGAGCCTCATCAGAGAGCTGCTGCAAGGCAGTCGAGGAATGAGGAGCGAGACATGGCGGAAGGCAAGTTCGACATTACCCGCAAGTTCGTGCGCGTCATGCGCACCCTGCCCAATGGGCTGATCGAATTCGAGTTCGCCGTCGGCGATCCCGATGTGGCAGCCGAACTGGTCATGCCCAAGGCGGCCTTCGACGAATTCTGCCAGGCCAATCAGGTCGAATTGTTGACCGATGCCAAGTCCGAGCCGGCCGATGCCGATGCCTCCGACGCCGATTTCCACTGGAACCTGCATCAGGCGACGCACCAGCGTTTTCGCTAATTATTTGGCTTTCCGGTGCGGCCTAGCGCACCGATTGGGGATTTTAAGGAGACAAGCATGGCAATCGATTTGAGGACAGTGAGCATCACGCCGCTGCGCCAGACCTTCGGCCACCTGGCCCGCCGCATGGGGGCCGACAAGCCGGCCTCGCGCTACATCGAAGCGACGATGGACCTGCAGCCGGTCGAGAACTATCACTATCGCCCGACCTGGGAGCCGCAGTACGACATCTTCGATCAGACGCGCACCGCCATCACCATGAAGGACTGGTACGCGCTGAAAGACCCGCGCCAGTACTACTACGGTGCCTGGACCCTGGCCCGTGGCCGCATGCAGGAAGTCGCCGAAGGCGATTTCGAGCTGGTCGACGAACTCGGTCTGGCTGCCGCCTATCCGGCTGCCGGCAAGGACGAGGCGCTCAAGGTCTTCCTGCCGCTGCGGCATGTCGCCTGGGGCTCGAACCTGAACAAGGCCTACGTTTCTTCCTACGGCTACGGCATCGCCATTTCGCAGGCCGCCTGCTACGCCAGCATGGACCAGCTCGGCGTCGCTCAGTACGTGACCCGCCTGGGCATGGCATTCGACGACCTCGATGCACTGGCCGACGCCAAGTCTGCCTGGCTGGAAGGCGCCGAATGGCAGGAACTGCGCCGCTACGTCGAAGACCTGATGGTCGAGAAGGACTGGTTCGAAGTGCTGGTCGCCCAGGACTTCGCCCTCGAAGGCCTGCTCTATCCGCTGATCTACGAGCGCTACAACGAGAAGCTGAATGCTGCCTACAGCCCGGTGTTCTCGATGCTGACCCGCTTCCAGCGTGAATGGTTCGGCGAAACGACCAAGTGGCTGGATGCCGTGTTGAAGTCGGCCGGTGCCGACAACCCCGGCAACAAGGAACAGTTGGCCGCCTGGATCAAGAAGTGGCGCGACCGCGCCGTGGTCGCCCTGAAGCCGGTCGCTACCCTGGCTTTCGGCGGCGAAGCCGAGACCGTCATGGCCGAACTGGTCCAGAACCTGAACGCCCGCGCCGCCAAGGCCGGCATCGCCCTGTAAAGGAAATCGCATGTCCAACGCATTCATCGCCTTCCAGAAGAACGACGACTCCCGCTGCATCGTCGAGGCCATCCTCGAGGACAACCCGAACGCCATGGTCGACGACCAGCCGTCGATGGTGAAGATCGACGTGCCGAACCGCCTGGTTATCAAGCGCGAAACCGTCGAGGAAAAGATGGGCCGGTCGTTCGACCTGCAGGAATTGCAACTGCACCTGATCACCATCTCCGGCAATCTGGACGAGACCGACGACGAATTTACCCTGAGCTGGAATTCCTGATTCCAGCCGGCAAGGAGCGAACACCATGGATATGAAAGCAAGCAAGAAGCTCGGCCTCAAGGAACGCTACGCGCTGATGACGCGCGACCTGGCCTGGGACACGACCTACCAGAAGCCCGCAGACGTCTTCCCGCAGACCACCTACGAAGGCATCAAGATTCACGATTGGGACAAGTGGGAGGACCCCTTCCGCCTGACCATGGACGCCTACTGGAAGTACCAGTCGGAGAAGGAGCGCAAGCTGTACGCCATCCTCGACGGCTTCAACCAGAACAACGGCCACCTGTCGGTCACCGATGCCCGCTACATCAATGTCTTGAAGCTCTTCCTCGGCTCGACCCCGCCGCTGGAACTGATGGCCGCCCGCGGCTTCTCGATGATGGGCCGCCAGATGAACGGCGCCGGTCCGCGCGTGGCCTGCCAGATGCAGGCCGTCGATGAATACCGTCACTTCCAGACGCAGATCCACTCGATCTCGAACTACAACAAGTACTACAACGGGATGGACGAGTTCGCCCACCAGCAGTCCCGCATGTGGTACCTGTCGGACGGCAAGTCCTTCTTTGACGACGCGATCACCGCCGGCCCCTTCGAGTTCATGGTCGCCATCGGCTTCGCCTTCGAATACGTGCTGACCAACATCCTGTTCGTGCCCTTCATCTCGGGCGCCGCCTACAACGGCGACATGGCGGCGATGACCGTCGGCTTCTCGGCGCAGTCCGACGAAGCGCGTCACATGACCCTGGGCCTGGAGTGCATCAAGTTCATGCTGGAACAGGACCCGGACAACCTGCCCATCGTCCAGCGCTGGATCGACAAGTGGACCTGGCGCGGCACGCGCAAGCTCGCCTCGGTCGGCATGATGATGGATTACATGCTGCCCAAGCGCATCATGAGCTTCAAGGAAGCCTGGGAAATGTACGTCGAGGAAAACGGCGGCGCCCTGTTCAAGGACCTCGCCCGCTACGGCATCACCATCCCGAAGTGCTTCAGCCAGACCATCGAGGAAAAGGAACACGTCTCGCACCAGTCGTGGATCGGTTTCTACATGAAGCCGCAGGCGACGCCTTTCCACACCTGGATTCCGACGCCGGACGAAATGGACTGGCTGTCCGAGAAGTACCCCAACACTTTCGACAAGTACTACCGTCCGGTGCTGGAATTCTTCGACGCCCAGGAAAAGGCCGGCAACCGCTTCGACAACAA
>DATGXM010000345.1:0-2432 GCA_035298985.1 Azonexus sp.
GGTTGATGATGCGCGCCACGAGGTCGATGTCGCGGCGCTCCGGGGGGGCTGCCCCGACGATGGCCACCTTGACCAGGCGCGGCGCGATGGCGGCCAGGCTGGAGGCATGGCGTCGGTTGATACGTTCGGCTGCCTGTTCGCGCAACGCTTCGATGGTGGCGCGCAGGCCGGCATCGGTGTCGAGCGCCGCGACGCTCTCGTCGCCGCTCAGGCCGAGGGCGCCAGCCGGCACGAAGGCGTAGAGCGTGCCGGCATCGACGATGGAAACGGCGATTTGCCGGCCGGCGGCAAGCGCCAGCAGCGATACCGGCTCGCCGGCCGGCAGCAGCTGGCCGGTGATGGCGCCGCCGGGGCGCTCGAAATGCAGGCTGACCGGCGGCGTCTCGCTGCGCCCCGTTCCCGCCTCGCCCGGTACGGCGAGCGGGATGCGGGCGGCGATCACCTTGTGGTTGCTGCGGCAGAAGATGCGGATGGTCGTTTGCGGCGACTGCGCCGCGACCAGTCCTTCGGCGATGGCGAAATAGCCGACGCCGGCGATCAGGTTGCCGCACATCAGCCCGTGGTTGACCTGGGCCTCGCCGATGCCGACTTCCAGCGATTCGTATTCGACATCGATGCCTTCGCGGGTCGACCGGGAGACGATGGCGACCTTGCTGGTCAGCGGATCGGCGCCGCCCAGGCCGTCGATCTGGCGCGGATCGGGGCTGCCCATCAGGGCGAGCAGCAGGCGGTCGCGCTCGCCGGGGTCGGCCGGCAGGTGTTCCTCGAGCAGGAAAACCCCCTTGCTGGTGCCGCCGCGGACGATGGCGCAGGGTATGCCGTTCATGCCGGACCGGGCTTGCAATAGACCCACAGGCTGACATCGGTCAGCCAGCGCAGCGGGCGCTGCAGCGACAGACGGGCACACAGCGCCATCAGGCGCCGGCTGAGGCGGATGGCGCGGCGCTCGCTGAACAGCTTGCGGCCGGCGATGCGGTATGGACCGAAGCCGATGCCGAAGAAATCGCGGTACTTGAAGCCGCGCGCCTCGAGCCTGGCGGTGACGGTGCGGAAGTCGAGGTAGCGGCCGATGGTGAAGCGCTCGCGGCGGGGACCGCGCAGCGGTGTGAGCAGGATGCGGAAGACGCGTCGGGCGAGCGCCACGGGGTCGGAGAAGAGCGGGTTCCAGGCGTTGCGGAAGCTGATCAGCAGCGTGCCGCCGGGTTTGAGCAGGCGGTCGATCTCGGCCAGCACCGGATCGTAGTTTTCGATATAGCTGATCACCCCGAGGCAGACCACGATATCGAAACTCGCCGCCGGCCACGGCGTGTTGCGGCAATCGCCCTGTTCCACGCCGCCGGCATCCAGAGCCTGGGCAGCCAGCCGGGCCCGGGCGTGGGCCAGCATGTCTTCCGAATAGTCGAGGCCAACCGCGTCGATACCGTTGCGGCGCAGCTCGCAGAGCACCGGCCCGGTACCGCAGCCGAGGTCGAGTACCCGGGCGCCGGGCTGGACGGTTTTCAACACGTAGGCGACGGCGATGTCGCGGCGGATGCGGAAATTCTCGTCCTCCAGGCATTCGGTTTCCGCCGCGTACATGTCATTCCAGCGGTCTGCCGCGTCGGCACGCGAAAAGCGCCGGCGCACCGGGGCCATGGCGAGGTCGGAGTCCGGGATCACCATACGGCTACCGCTACTGTTGTTGACAAAGGCATGACGACGATCATGGCACCCCCGCAGGCGATTCGGCCCGGGCGTTCGCTACCCGGTGGCAGGGCTTCAGTCTGCCTTGGTGCATGCATGGACGTTGCGGCGGGCGTTGATCCGAATGGGCCAGAGGCCTGGTTTTGCGGCGATCCAGGGCGTGTTTGCCGATTACTTCGAATACTTCCTACGCATGTTCCAGCGTCATCCAGAAGCCCAGCCAGGAAAGCTCGTCGGGCGAGATGTTGCCGTATTGGTGCGCGGCCGCGGGGTAGATGCGCTGCACCTTGTCGGCCGGCAGGCGGCCGGTCGGGGTCAGGGTCCGCAGGCGCAGGCCCACCTTGTCGGCCAGTTCACGGTACTTGTTGACCCGCCAGCGGTTGGGACAGCCCTTGTGGCTGTACATCAGCCGGTAGACCAGCGGCCGGCGGGTCAGGAAGTCGAAGTCGGTCTGGCGGTCCAGGCCGTGGCTCTTGAGGTCGACCTTGTGGATGGAGAGACCGCCCGGCTTCAGGTTGCGCTTGATGTCGCGCATCGTGGCCTCGAGGTCGTTGACGTGCTCAAGCACGGCACGGGACAGGATCAGGTCGTAGCTGCCGCGGTTGCCGGCCAGGCCGTCCGGCGTGACGTGGTAGGCGATGGCGGTCGGATCGAAGCCGCTGCTCACCAGGTTCTTGTTCCGGAAGGCCGACTCCGCCCGTTCGCGCGGGCCGGGCGGCAGCGAGTTGAGCAGATGGTAGTAGGCGCCG
>DATGXM010000346.1:0-2081 GCA_035298985.1 Azonexus sp.
CTATGCCCACGGCGCTGGCCTCGCCACGCGGATCAACGCCATGCAGCTGCCCGCGAAAGCGCTTGCGCCCGGCATATTCCTCGGCGAGCTCGATCTTCGCCTCATGACCGGCCCACGCCTCGAAATCCGAGAGCCGGGTCAGCGGCCGGTCAATGCCGGGCGAGCTGACCTCGAGCCGGTAGGCGCCCTCAACCGGATCGCGCCCTTCTGCCTCGAGCGCGTCGAGCATGTCGGACACGCGGTGCGACAGCGCCGAACAATCGTCGATGGTGAGCTGACCGGTATCGGGCCGTTCGGCCATGATCTGGAGCGTGGGTTCTTCCCCGCCGAAGAAGCGCACGCGCACGAGATCAAAACCCAGGGCCTTGGCCTCGGGCTCGATCAGCTGCGTCAGTGCGGCGATATCCGCCATGCTTGCTCCGTCGAAATGATATGGGGGAAGCCCCGCCGGACCCGTGTGGCCCCGGCGCTGCCGAACCTCTTGCGATGTCTGGAAGCGCACGTCCTATAGGCGGCGCGCAAGCATCAGGCAAGATGCCGCTTGATCCCCGTTGCAGCCATGCACCGGCGCCCTACATGTCGGACTTCCCCACCCCGAACACAGGGACGAGAGAGAAAGACATGCCGCACCGCCTGACCCTGATCGCGCTGAGCGCGACGATTGCCGCCTGCAGCCTCCCGGGCGATTCGAGCGCGTCGACGCCGTCTGCCGACAATGCCGGGCCGATTGCCGGGACACCGGCAGCCGAAGCGCCGTTCAGCATGACCCAGATCGCGGATTTCGACGACCCCTGGGCAATCAGCTTCATCCCCGACAGCCCGTTCGCGCTGGTCACCGAAAAGGCCGGTCGCCTGCTTCTCTGGGAACAGGGCGGCGAAGTGCGCGAGGTGGCGGGCGTGCCGACAGTATCCTTTGCCGGACAGGGTGGTCTGGGTGACGTGGTGCTGCACCCCGATTTTGCCAACAACCGGATGGTCTATCTGTCCTGGGCCGAGGAAGGCGAAGGCGGCAAGGGTGCGGCGGTGGGCCGTGGCCGCCTCTCCGACGACATGAGCCGGCTCGAGAATTTCCAGACCATCTGGCGGCAGGAGCCGTTCGTGTCGGGGAACGGCCATTTCGGCCACCGCCTCGCCTTCGGGCCGGACGGGATGCTCTACATTGCCTCCGGCGAACGCCAGAAGTTCGACCCGGCGCAGGACATGGACGGCAATCTCGGCAAGATCGTGCGGCTGACCGACACCGGCATGATCCCGTCCGACAATCCCTATTATGACCAGGGCCGCGTGCGTGCGCAGATCTGGGCCGCGGGTCTCAGAAATCCGCTCGGCATCGCCTTCGACAGCGAAGGGCGGCTGTGGGAACTGGAAATGGGCCCGGCGCACGGCGACGAGCTCAACCTGATCGAGCGCGGCGCCAACTATGGCTATCCGCTGGTATCCAACGGCAATCATTATGACGGCCGCGATATTCCCGATCACAGCCCAGGCGACGGCTTTGCCGCTCCGGTGCTGTGGTGGAATCCGGCCATCTCCCCCGGCGCGATGATGATCTATGACGGCGGCGCATTCCCCGCCTGGCGCGGCGATGCCTTCATCGCGGCGCTGAGCGGTCAGGCGCTGATCCGCGTCGACCTCGACGGCGCAAGTGCGCGTCAGGCCGACCGCTGGGACATGGGCTTTCGCGTGCGCGACGTGACGCAGGGCAGTGACGGCGCGGTCTGGATTCTGGAAGATGGCGGACGGCGCGGACAGGGCCGGCTCTATCGCATCGCCCCGACGGCTACCGCGGCAAACTAACGGCAGACCTGCCAGCCAGCCGCCCTGTCGGCCATGTCGAAATGGAAATGGTCGGCGTGGGCGCGGTTGTAATCGGGTGACAGGACGGTCGCGTAGAGATCGCACGCCCCGTCGCGCACCTCGCGCAGGAAGGCGGCGCGTGCCGGGGCGCCATTCCAGTCGTCGATCAGGCTGATCCGCGTCCCGTCCGCCAGCACGAAGGCGCTGATGTCGAGCGCGTTGGCTGTCGCATGCTCGCTCCAGTTGCCGCCACCGGCGGGCACGGCTGGGACCGCATCGACACC
>DATGXM010000347.1:0-2088 GCA_035298985.1 Azonexus sp.
TGCCAGGCCGGGCCAGGAGCAGGTCGAGGTCGGCTTCGTAGTCGGCGAGCAGGCGGTGGTCTTCGGCGCGGTCCGGGCTGAAGCGGAAGGGGTCGAACCAGCTGCCGCGTATGCGGCGGGCCTTGGCCAGCAGCTTCATCGCCGGCAGCATCCAGGCACCGAAGCGGATCTTTTTCGGCCGTCCGTCGGGGCCGGGCTTGGCCAGCAGCGGCGGCGCGAGATGGAAGCTCAGTTGCAGGTCGCCGGAAAACTGTTCGCCGAGGCGGGCGACGAAATCGCTTTCGGTATACAGGCGGGCCACTTCGTACTCGTCCTTGGGCGCCAGCAGGCGGGCGTACTGGGTGGCGACGGCGCGGGTCAGTGCTTCGTCGCCGCGTGCCTGGATGGCGTCGACCCGTTGCCGATAGCGCTCGGCCAGGCGGGCGTCCTGGTAGGCGGTGAGGTGCTTGACGCGATGCGCAATCAGTTCGGCCAGCGACATTTCCGGCACCGGCTGCCCGCCCAGCGGACCGGCGAGGGCGGCCACCTGGTCGGGGAAGACGGCCGCCCGGCGGCCCCAGGCGAAGGCCTGGCGATTGGCGTCGACGGTCATGCCGTTCAGTTCGATGGCCTTGTCGAGCGCGGCGGCCGAGACCGGAACCAGGCCTTTCTGCCAGGCGTAGCCGAGGAGCAGCATGTTGGCGTACAGGGCGTCGCCCATCAGCTTGCTGGCCAGGTGCTGGGCGTCGATGAAGCGGACATGGTCGGCGCCGAGCGTATCGGTTAATTGCCGTTGCAGGCCGGCGAGCGGGAAATGCCAGTCGCGCTGACGCGTGAAATCGGCGGTCGGCGTGTCGGTACAGCTGACGACGGCCTGGGTGCGCCCTTCTATCATCTTGGACAGCGCTTCGGTGCTGGCGCTGACCACCAGGTCGCCGCCGAGGACGGCGTGGGCTTCGCCGGTGGCGATGCGGGCGGCGTGGATGTCCTCCGGCCGGTCGGCAATGCGCAGGTGCGAGAAAACGGCGCCGTATTTCTGCGCCAGGCCGGTCATGTCCAGGGTCGAGATGCCCTTGCCGTCGAGGTGGGCGGCCATGCCGACCAGGGCGCCGAGGGTGATGACGCCCATGCCGCCGACGCCGGTGATCAGCAGGTTGTAGGGCTGTGCAGTGGCGGGCAGTTGCGGGGCGGGCAGGATGGGCCAGTTGTCGCTATCGACGGCGCTGCCGCGCCGCGGCTTGCCGCCCTCGATGGAGACGAAGCTCGGACAGAAGCCGTTGACGCAGGAAAAGTCCTGGTTGCACGCCGACTGGTCGATCTGGCGCTTGGTGCCGAAGGCGGTGTCGACCGGGATGACCGACAGGCAGTTGGACTGCACCGAGCAGTCGCCGCAGCCTTCGCACACCGCCTCGTTGATGACGACGCGCCGCGTGGTGGGCGGCATCTTGCCGCGCTTGCGTCGGCGGCGCGCCTCGGTGGCGCAGACCTGGTCGTAGATGAGTACCGAAACGCCCGGGTATTCGCGCAATTCGCGCTGCACGTGGTCGAGTTCGTCGCGATGGCGGACCGGCACGTTGGGTGCCAGGTCGACGATGTCGGCGTACTTGGCCGGGTCGTTGGTGACGACGACCATTTTCTCGACACCCTCGGCTTCCAGCTGGCGGGTGATGCGGGCGACGCTGAGCACGCCGTCGAAGGGCTGGCCGCCGGTCATCGCCACGGCATCGTTGTAGAGGATCTTGTAGGTGATCGGCACCTTGGCGGCCAGCGCCTGGCGGATGGCGAGCAGCCCGGAGTGGAAATAGGTGCCGTCGCCCAAGTTGGCGAAAATGTGCTTTTCGCTGGTGAACGGCGCCTGGCCGACCCAGGGCACGCCTTCGCCGCCCATGTGGGTGTAGGTGGCGGTCTGCCGGTCCATCCAGGTCACCATGTAGTGGCAACCGATGCCGGCCACGGCGCGCGACCCTTCCGGTACCTTGGTCGAGGTGTTGTGCGGGCAGCCGGAACAGAAGTGCGGCTTGCGCTCGGCCAGCACCATCGGCGTCTGCGCCGCCTTCTGCTTGGCGGCGATCAGTTGCAACCGGGCCTCGATGGTCGGCGACGTGAAGA
>DATGXM010000348.1:0-11113 GCA_035298985.1 Azonexus sp.
AGGGGGCGACCGTTGCCGTCGCCACCGACCTGATGGCCCTGGTGCTGCTCAAGTCACCGGGCGTCATGGGCGCCGACATCGCGCTGGGCTCCAGCCAGCGCTTTGGCATTCCGATGGGCTTCGGCGGCCCGCACGCCGCCTTCTTCGCCACCCGCGAAGCCTTCGTCCGCTCGATGCCGGGGCGCATCATCGGCGTCTCCAAGGACGCCCGTGGCAATACCGCCTATCGCATGACGCTGCAGACCCGCGAACAGCATATCCGTCGCGAGAAGGCCAACTCCAACATCTGCACGTCGCAGGTGCTGCTCGCCAACATGGCGGGCATGTACGCGGTCTATCACGGTTCCGAAGGCCTGCGCCTGATCGCTGGCCGAATCCACCGCCTGACCGCCATCCTCGCTACCGGCCTGAAGAACGCCGGTGTCAGCGTGCTGACCAAGCAGTTCTACGACACCGTGCACGTCGATCTTGGCGCCCGCGCCGACGCGGCCTACAACGCTGCGCTGGCCGCCGGCTACAACCTGCGCCGCGTATCGGCCAACGTGCTCGGCATCTCCTTCGACGAAACGACCACCCGTGACGACGTCGCCGCCCTGGTCAAGCTGATCGCCCAGGTCACGCTCGACATCGAGGTGATTGATGCCCAGGTGGCCGCCGCCGACTCAGCCCTGCCGAATGACCTGATCCGTAGCGATGCCGTGCTGCAGCACCCGGTCTTCAACACGCACCATACTGAGCACGAGATGCTGCGCTACCTGAAGTCGCTGCAGAACAAGGACCTGGCGCTCGACCACTCGATGATCTCGCTCGGCTCCTGCACCATGAAGCTGAACGCGACCAGCGAGATGATCCCGGTCACCTGGCCGGAATTTGGCGGCCTGCACCCGTTCGCGCCGCGCGATCAGGCGGCTGGCTATCTGGAAATGATCGCCAGCCTGACCGAGTGGCTGAAGACCGTCACCGGTTTCGACGCCATCTGCATGCAGCCGAACTCCGGCGCCCAGGGCGAATACGCCGGCCTGGTGGCGATCGACCGCTACCATGCCAGCCGCGGCGAGGCGCACCGCAACGTCTGCCTGATCCCCAAGTCGGCGCACGGCACCAACCCGGCCACCGCCCAGATGGCCAACATGAAGGTCGTCGTCGTCGATTGCGACGAGAACGGTAACGTCGATGTCGCCGACCTCAAGGCCAAGGCCGAGGAACACAAGGACGATCTGGCCTGCCTGATGATCACCTACCCGTCCACCCACGGCGTGTTCGAGGAAGCGGTCCGTGAAATCTGCGCCATCGTGCATGCCAACGGCGGCCAGGTGTACATGGACGGCGCCAACCTGAATGCCCAGGTCGGCCTGACTTCGCCCGGCTTCATCGGTGCCGACGTCAGCCACATGAACCTGCACAAGACCTTCGCCATCCCGCACGGCGGCGGCGGACCGGGCATGGGCCCGATCGGCCTCAAGGCCCATCTGGCGCCGTTCATGGCCGACCACGTCGTCCAGCCGACCGGCGACGCCGACCGCGTCAATGCCGGCCAGGGTGCGGTGTCCGCCGCGCCGTTCGGCTCGGCGTCGATCCTGACCATTTCCTGGATGTACCTGGCCATGCTGGGCGGCGAAGGCGTCAAGAAGGCGACGCAGGTTGCCATCCTCAACGCCAACTACGTCGCAAAGAAGCTGCACGCCCACTACCCGGTGCTCTACGTCGGGAAAAATGGGCGCGTGGCTCACGAGTGCATCCTCGACATCCGCCCGATCAAGGCTGCCACCGGCATTGCCGAGATCGACATCGCCAAGCGCCTGATGGACTATGGTTTCCACGCGCCGACAGTGTCCTTCCCGGTGGCCGGGACGATCATGGTAGAGCCGACGGAATCCGAATCGAAGGCCGAACTGGACCGTTTCATCGACGCCATGATCGCCATCCGTGAAGAAATCCGTCAGATCGAAAACGGTGTGTGGTCGGCCGACAACAACCCATTGAAGAATGCCCCGCATTCGCAGGCGGACGTCATGGATGCCGACTGGCAGCATCCGTACAGCCGCCAGCAGGCCGTCTTCCCGCTGCCGTGGGTTGCTGCCAACAAGTTCTGGCCGAGCGTCAATCGCATCGACGATGTGTATGGCGACCGTAACCTGAACTGTGCCTGCCCGCCGATGGAAGCCTATAGCGACTAAAGGCGCCGTATCGTGCCGGGCCCGCCCGGTACAGACCTACACCGCCCCGCCCGTGGCAACACCGGCGGGGCGGTTTGTTTTTACACTTCCCGCGCGGCCTGTGCCATGGCCTCGCCCTCCGATCCGGCGTAAGATCGGTTTCCCCTTCCCCTCCTTCAGCCCCGCGCCCATGCCTGTCGATTTTTCCGCCATCGCCAAGTGGCCCAACGTTCCCGCCTGTTACGACTGGCTGTCGCTCGACCGGCGAGGCAACTGGCGCTTGCAGGGAGAACGCGTCACACACCGCGGCCTGATCGACTTCATGAACCGGCAGTACGCTGCGGATGATTCTGGCCGCTGGTTCGTGCAGAACGGCCCGCAACGGGTTTTCGTCGCGCTGGCCGCAACGCCTTGGGTGTTTCGGCGTGAGAGTGGCGATTTCGTCAGCCACACCGGACAGCCCGCCGGTGCGGTGCAGGGGATCTACCTCGACGAAGAAGGCAGCATCGTGCTGGAGACCGCTCTCGGCGTCGGCCTGCTCGACGACCGCGAGTTGGCCGGATTTCTCGCCGAATGCCGCGATGCGCACGACCAGCCGGCGGGGGAGGAAGCGCTGATTGGTCTGATGGGCACCGGTAGCGGCAACATCTTCTGGCACGGTCTTCAGTTGCAAGCTATTGCCGCAGCCGATATACCGCGGCGTTTCGGGTTCGATCCGGCGCCTAAGTCAGGCGCTCAGTCCGTCAGATAGCGAGTACGCCAGTCGGCGACTGCAGGCAGCGCTTCCACCGCATCGTCGAGCAAGGCCGCATGGGCCTGCAACAATAGCTTCCGCTGCCTGGTGTTCAACCTAGCGGGAAAAACGGGCAGCAATTCGACCAGCATGTCACCCGCCCGATGCTTGCCCCGCCCCGGATAGCCCTTGCTCGGCAGGCGTAGCGAACGCCTCTCGGCCATCCCCTCCTCCAGCGAATAGCGAAAAATGCCGTCCAGCGAAGGCAATTCGATTTCGGCGCCTGCCATCATCGCCAACGCGCTGACAGGCATGGCGAAATGCAGGTCGCGGCCACTCAGTTGGTAGAGTGGATGTGAGCGGATGACCAGCGTGAGATAAAGGTCGCCGGCCTGCCGTTCTTCATCCCCCGGCTCGCCCTGCCCGGCCAAGCGCAGTTCGTCGCCCGCCAGCATGCCTGGCGGAATGGTGATTTCCAGACTGACGTCGTCGGCATCACGGCCACTTCCACCGCAATCGGGGCAGATGCGCTCGGTAAACAAGCCGCGACCGCCGCAGGCCGTACAGCGTACCAGCGAGCGGTCGGCATCATGGACGCGGCCGCTGCCGTGGCAAGCATCGCAGAAACGGGTCCGCGACATCCCCGCCTCGCCGCTGCCATCGCAGGTCGCACAAGGCTTGCCACGGGAATAACGAATCGGCTTGCGACAACCTGTCGCCCCTTCCTCGATACTGACCTCGAGATTCAGGCGAATATCCGCGGCCTTGGCGAGGCTCGGTTCCGGTTCGCTTTCCGGTACCTCATCTTCGCGGGATTCTTCATCAACGACTTCCGGGTCGTCAGCAGCCGTCAACTGCTCGTAGGCCGCATTGATTTCCTTGAAACGCTCGGTCGCCAGCGGATCGGCATTGCGATCCGGATGCCAGCGCATGGCCTGTCGGCGATAGGCGCGCTTCCAGTCGGCAGGGCCGGAGTCATGGGAAATGCCAAGAACGACGAAAGGATCAATTTCCATTGCAGTAAAGCTCACACCTGAATCCAGCTTCGCGTCGCCCCATCACAAGATTGCTTACGCAGCATCGCGAAAAGCAGTACCTGCAGCATCCTTGGCGGACAACAAGGGATTTCCGTGGATAGGCCACTCGATAGCCAGATCAGGATCGTTCCAGGCGATGCAGCGCTCATGCTCGGGTGCGTAATAGTCGGTCGTCTTGTAGAGGAAGTCAGCTGTTTCTGACAGTACGAGAAAACCATGTGCCAGTCCGGCAGGAATCCACAGCTGTTTCTTGTTTTCCGCCGAGAGAATTCCGCCGACCCACTGACCATAGGTTTTCGAGCCCTGACGAACATCGACCGCCACATCGAAAACCTCGCCATGCACAACGCGAACCAGCTTGCCCTGCGGGTTGTGGACTTGGTAATGCAGGCCACGCAAGACATTGCGGGCCGATCTGGAGTGGTTGTCCTGGACAAAATCAACGTTCAGTCCGGTCGCTTCGCGAAAGGCACGCAGATTGAAACTTTCGAAGAAGAATCCTCGATCATCCTCAAAGACTTTGGGCTCTATGCTCAGCACATCCGCAATTCGGGAGGACGTAACCTTCATCAGAAAACTTTCTCCTTGAGGACACTCATCAGATACTGGCCATACGGATTCTTCAACATCGGCTCTGCCAGTTTTTCCAATCGTGCAGCGTCGACCCACCCCTTGCGATAGGCGATCTCTTCCGGACAGGCCACTTTCAGGCCCTGACGCTTTTCGATGGTGGCGATGAACTGGCTGGCATCGAGCAAGCTCTCGTGCGTCCCGGTATCCAGCCAGGCGTGGCCGCGTCCCATGACCTGGACGTTCAACTGCTGGCGCTCCAGGTAGATCCGGTTTACATCCGTGATCTCCAATTCGCCGCGCGGAGATGGCTTGAGGTCCCGAGCGATGTCAAGCACCTGGTTATCGTAGAAATAGAGACCGGTAACGGCATAATTGGATTTTGGTAGCTTGGGCTTTTCCTCGAGGCTGATGGCCTGACCGACGGCATCGAATTCGACCACCCCATAACGCTCCGGATCATGTACATGATAGGCAAAAACTGTTGCACCACTTTGTTGGGCGCTCGCAGCCCGCAAATCGTTGGCAAACTCATGGCCGTAGAAAATGTTGTCACCCAGCACCAAGGCGCTATCGCCATTGCCGACAAATTGACGGCCAATAATGAATGCCTGCGCCAAGCCATCTGGAGTGGGCTGGGTCGCGTATTGCAGGTTGAGCCCCCACTGGCTCCCATCACTGAGCAATTGGTGAAAGCGCGAGGTGTCCTGCGGCGTCGAAATAATCATAATGTCACGAATGCCGGCCAACATCAGTGTGGTCAGCGGATAGTAGATCATCGGTTTGTCATGAATTGGCAGCAGTTGCTTGGAAACAGCCAAAGTGACCGGATAGAGGCGGGTACCAGAACCACCGGCCAGGATGATGCCTTTACGCATGAAGTATCCTTAATTCAAAGAATCTGGCGCACAACATGACCAAATCTGCTTAGCCGCATGAGCGGTTCCAGCCCAAAGTTCTTGCGGGTTTTTATGTATTTTCGAGCAACCGGCGAATAGCATCTTGATTCGCCAATTCGCTGCTGTGATTCAAAAACCGACCTGTCCATTCTGCGGGTAAGCGGAGTCTGCACGCCTACGCCTTGTACTGCTTGTCAAGCCACTCGCGATAGGCGCCGCTCGTCACATTGGCCACCCAGGCTTGGTTGTCCAGATACCAACGAACCGTCTTGCGAATCCCGGTTTCGAATGTTTCGGCCGGTTTCCACCCCAGTTCGCGTTCGATCTTGGTCGCGTCGATGGCATAACGGCGGTCGTGGCCCGGTCGATCTTTCACGTAGGTGATCTGCTCGCGGTAACGCTTGCCGTCGCTCCGCGGGCTGAGTTCATCGAGGATGGCACAAAGCGTATGCACCACCTCGAGGTTTGGCTTTTCGTTCCAGCCGCCAATGTTGTATGTCTCACCCAAACGGCCGGCGTCCAGCACCCGGCGGATGGCGCTGCAGTGATCCTTGACGTACAACCAGTCGCGAATCTGCTGGCCATCGCCATAGATGGGCAGCGGTTTGCCGGCTAGCGCATTGTGGATAACCAGCGGAATGAGTTTTTCGGGGAAGTGATACGGTCCGTAATTGTTCGAACAGTTGGTCGTCAATACTGGCAGACCATAGGTATGGTGATAGGCCCGGACCAGATGATCACTCGCCGCCTTGCTGGCCGAATACGGACTGTTCGGCTCGTAGCGGTTGGTTTCACTGAAGGCCGGGTCATCTTTTTCCAGCGAGCCGTATACCTCGTCGGTAGACACATGCAGAAAGCGGAAAGCCGACTTCGCGTCGTCCTCCAATCCATCCCAGTAGGCACGTACCGCTTCGAGCAGGCGAAAGGTGCCAACAATATTGGTCTGGATGAAGTCTTCCGGCCCATGGATGCTTCGATCGACATGCGACTCCGCCGCGAAATTGACCACTGCGCGAGGTTTGTACCTTGCAAGCAGCCCTGCAACCAGATCAATATCCCCGATATCGCCCTTGACGAAAATATGGCGCCGATCGCCTTCAAGTGATGCCAGGTTTTCCAGATTGCCAGCGTAGGTCAACGCATCCAGATTGATGATCGCCTCATCGGACAGAGTCAGCCAGTCGAGAACGAAATTACTGCCAATGAAGCCGGCTGCGCCAGTGACGAGAATCATGCCTTCCTCTTTGTAGGACAACAACAAAACAATGGCTATCTAAAATTCGATCACCAAACCCCTATTATCCTGCACCCGCCTGTCCTACGTAACCGTGACCTGAAAAACAGCACACCGGCAGACGGTTACGACTCTGTTCTTTCCAGTATCAGTCTGCGTAGTTCGGCAACCTCTGCCTCTAAAGCTGCAACCCGAGCGCGCAGCTCCTCAACATCGGAAACAGATGCAGCCACCGGTTTGCCTGCCGGTGCAGCTTCAATGCTCGGCTTCCCACTCAACAAATGCATCCAGCGATTCTCGCGGGCGCCTGGCAGGCGTGGCAATTCGACAACCAGTGGTCGGTCGGCCCGGCCAGCCAGTTCCTCCAGGAAAGCGTCGACCGAAGAGATATCGGCAAAGCGGTACAGGCGCTCGCAATTCAGACGCAGTTCGCCGGCCGTCTGCGGTCCGCGCAGCATCAGTACGGTCAGCAGTGCCGACGCCTGGGTCGGTACGCCGAGGACCTTCTCCAGCTGATGCTCGAAACGGCTGACCCGGCTGCCGCTAACCTCGCGCACCAGACCGTAGTCTTTCAGGGTATCGAGTGCGACGAGGATTTCGCCTTCGCCCGTTTCGAGCACCGGGTTCCGGCTGGTTTTCTGGTTGCAGCCGGCCTGCAGCGCATTGACTGACAGCGGATAGGTATCGGGAACGGTGCGCTGCTTTTCGACCAGCGTTCCAAGTATGCGGGTTTCCAGCAGGGAAAGTTCGGGCAGCGAATCGATCATGGTGTTTCCTGTGGGTGAGGGGCGACGGCAGCGGATTGGGCTTGGCAGGAAGCATCCTGCAACCAGGCATGGTAAATCCTCAAAGCGACGTGGGCATCGTTGGCGGCATACAACATCTGGCGCTCATCGAGCTGCCGACAAGCCCAGTTGCTGGTACCAACCCGCTTCGATTTGATCAACTTCTGTCCGAAATAATGCGCTACGGCAACCTTGGCACCGACCGTGCCGCGATGCCCCGGTCCGCGCAGCACTTCACCGAGGTCGAGCACGTTGTTCAGTTCGATATCCAGACGCGAGCGCAAGGAACTGCGGTCGTTGCTCAGGCCGAAGCCGGCCTTGATGATATTCGGGGCTGCGAGTACCTGCCGCAGGGCCGCGTGATTCGCCTCGAACGCAACAGGAAACAGGAAGACACGTTCTTGAGTAGCCAGTTGGACCAGATGCGGCCCGGTGGAAACCTCGCCTTTGCGAAAGGTCGGCTTCGATTCCGTATCGAAACCGAGGACCGGCGAAGCCAGGAGGGCTGCCAATACCGCAACGATCTTTTCAGCTGTATCGACCAGAGTGATATCGGCCAGGGTAACTCCGCGAAATACGGGGAGTTCGCTGTCGGCAATCTGGCGGCGACTGAGGGTCACATCGCTCATCGCGTTGAGCCTCCGTCATGGTCGTTCGACGCCAATAGGTGCATCCCTGTATCCTTCCCGTTTTCGACAGACGCCAGTGTATGGGATCACACCGCTGCCCCGGATTATTTGCTCGCCTTGCGGCCCGATTTTTCCGTCCACCGGCCGTGCTCGACGACTACGAGCGCGCCCGTAACCTGATCGCCGCGATCGATCGCGGCGGCATCCCGCTCAGTGCCGCCAAGGTCAATGCCATCGCCCGCGACCTCGGTCTTGAGGTATCGGCCAGGGCGCCGCTTGACGGGACGCTAGAACGCATCCGGCAGGCTCTGAGCTGTGCCCCCAGCCATGAAAAGTAGCGCCTGGTTCCTGTACATGATCGAATGTACGGACGGCAGTCTCTATACCGGCATCACCGTCGATGTCGAAGCACGCTACGCCGCCCACTGCAACGGCAACGGTGCCCGCTACACCCGATCCCATCCGCCCCGCCGCCTGCTCGGTTTCGAGACTCACCCCGACCGCTCCTCGGCATCGAAAGCCGAATACCGGATCAAGCAGCTGAGCACGGCGGAAAAGCGGAAATACGCTGCCGGGCTCCAAGGCAAGTCGCTCCCCTAAAACAAAAAAGCGCCCCGAAAGGCGCTTGTTTGCTTACTGGCAGGAATCCAACTAGGCGTTGGCGGAGACGGAGGGATTCGAACCCTCGATGCAGTTTTTGGCCGCATGCTCCCTTAGCAGGGGAGTGCCTTCGACCTCTCGGCCACGTCTCCCTACCAGTGAGGCGCGGATGATATAGGCTCCGCGCCCTTTGGTCAAACCTTACTGATCGAGACCGAAGGTGCGGTGCAGGACGCGCACGGCCAGCTCCAGGTATTTTTCGTCGAGGACGACGGAAATCTTGATCTCGGAGGTGGAGATCATCTGGATGTTGATGCCTTCGTCAGCCAGGGCCTTGAACATCTTGGAGGCGACGCCCGGGTGCGAGCGCATGCCGACGCCGACGGCCGAGACCTTGCAGATCTTGTTGTCGCCGGTGATCTCGCGAGCCCCCAGCGTGGCCTTGACGGTTTCCAGGATAGCCTGTGCCTTGGCGAAGTCGCCGCGATTGACGGTGAAGGAGAAATCGGTGGTGCCGTCATGGCCTACGTTCTGGATGATCATGTCGACGTCGATGTTGGCGTCGGCAATGGCACCGAGAATTTGATAGGCGATGCCCGGGGTATCCGGAACGCCGAGCATGGTCAGCTTGGCTTCGTCGCGATTGAAGGCGATACCGGAGATGATCGGTTGTTCCATGTTCTTGTCTTCCTCAACAGTGATCAGCGTGCCTTCCCCTTCGTCCTGGAAGCTGGAAAGAACGCGCAGTTTGACCTTGTACTTGCCGGCGAATTCGACCGAGCGGATCTGCAGCACCTTGGAGCCGAGGCTGGCCATTTCCAGCATTTCCTCGAAGGTGATGGTGTCGAGCTTCTTGGCTTCCGGCACGACGCGCGGGTCGGTCGTGTAGACGCCGTCGACATCGGTATAGATCTGGCATTCGTCGGCCTTCAGGGCGGCCGCCAGGGCAACGCCCGAGGTGTCGGAACCGCCGCGGCCAAGCGTGGTGATGTTGCCGTCGGCATCGACACCCTGGAAACCGGCGACGACCACTACCTTGCCCTCGTTGAGGTCACGGCGCATGTTGCTTTCGTCGATCGACAGGATACGCGCCTTGGTGAAGGTGCTGTCGGTCAGCACTTTGACCTGGCCGCCGGTGTAGCTGCGGGCCGGGACGCCGATGGACTTCAGCGCCATCGACAGCAGGCCGATGGTGACCTGTTCGCCGGTGGAGCAGATCTGGTCCAGTTCGCGCGGATCCGGGTTGGCCTGGATTTCCTTGGCCAGAGCGATCAGCTTGTTGGTTTCGCCGCTCATTGCGGAAACGACCACCACGACCTGGTGGCCCTGCGCGTGGAACTTGGCAACGCGCTTGGCTACGTTCTTGATGCGCTCGGGATTACCGACCGACGTGCCGCCGTATTTTTGAACAATCAACGCCATGGATTTATCCGGTTAAACGTTGCAACATGAAAAAGAGGCTGGATTTTAACCCAGCCTGACCTTTTCCTAAAGGATTTAGAGCGCCTACAGATCGGCCAGCGAACGCAGGTGAACGCCGACGCTGCGGGCCAGCGAGGTCATCACGTAGCCGCCTTCCAGAATGGAGACGATGCGCTTGTCGCACATTTCGGCGGCCAGCTTCTTCAGATGATCGGTTGCCCAGGCATAGTCCTTCTCGACCAGCTTGAGGCCGCCCATGTCGTCCTCGTAGTGAGCGTCGAAGCCAGCCGAAATCAGGATCATCTGCGGCTTGAATTCCTTGAGGCGCGGCGTCCATACCTGCAGCACGGCATCGCGGAACTCCTCGCCACCGCTCCCGGCGGCCAGCGGCACGTTGCACATGTTGGCGGCCGGCTTGTCGGCCCCGCTGTACGGGTAGAACGGATGCTGGAAGATGCTGCACATCAATACGCGCTCATCGCCGGCAAAGCAGTCCTCGGTGCCGTTACCGTGGTGCACGTCGAAGTCGATGATGGCGACGCGCTCCAGGCCGTGCGCCTTGATGGCGTGCATGGCCGCCACGGCAATGTTGTTGAAGAAGCAGAAGCCCATCGGAGTGGCCTTCTCGCAGTGGTGACCGGGCGGGCGCACCGAGCAGAATGCGTTCTCGATTTCCCCCTTCATGACCAGATCGACAGCCAAGCAACCGGCGCCGGCCGAACGCAGCGCCGCCTGCCAGGTGTGCGGATTCATCGCGGTATCGGGATCGAGGTGGACGACGCCCATTTCCGGCGAGGCACGCTTGATGCGTTCGAGATGAGAAGCGGGGTGGACGCGCAGCAGCTGTTCGAAGGTCGCCAGCGGCGCGTCGTAATAGACGAAATAGGCGTCGATGCCCTGGGCGATGAGATGGTCGTTGATGGCGGTGAGACGTTGCGGGCATTCCGGGTGATGCGAACCCATATCGTGCAACTGGCAGTCGCGATGGGTGATGAAGGCAGTGGTCGTCACTTGTTCTCTCTCTACGAACCGGCGCTCGAAGCGGCGC
>DATGXM010000349.1:0-1695 GCA_035298985.1 Azonexus sp.
GGCATATTCGATTACCTGCCACAGCACAGCCTGCCCGAATTCGTCGAGGGCTGGCGCACGCCGCAGGAGATCGATTTCGAGCATGCCGCCGGTACTTTCGGATTGACCTACCAGTGTTCGCAATCCACCGCCGAACTGCGTAGCGCCCTGAGCCGAGCCCTGGCCAGCGGCGGAGCACACCTGATTGAATTGAAGCAGCGGTAACCCGCTTCGCCCGCCGGGCAAGCAGGTAAAATTCGCCCCCATGACTTCGACCACACCCCACGACCCCAGCCACGCCTCACCGCTGGGCAAAGCCACCGAATACCAGAGCCATTACGCGCCGGAATTGCTGTTCCCCATTCCGCGCCAGCTCAAGCGCAGCGAAATCGGCATCGCCGATGCCGCCTTGCCCTTTGTCGGCGAAGACTGGTGGAACGCCTACGAACTGTCGTGGCTGAACCACAAGGGCAAACCGGTGGTGGCGGTAGGTAGCTTCCGGGTACCGGCCGACAGCCCGAACCTGATCGAATCGAAGTCCTTCAAGCTCTACCTCAACTCGTTCAACCAGACCAGCTTTCCGACCACCGAAGCCGTGTCGGAGACTATGGCGCGTGACCTTTCGGGCGCTGCCGGGCGACCCGTTGATGTTTCCCTGCAACCGCTGTCGACCGGACCGACGGCGACCGTCGGCGTTCCGCAAGGCATCCTGATCGACGACCTCGACATCGCCTGCGACCGTTACCAGCCAGCCCCCGAACTGCTGGCCACCACGTCCGGCGAGGTGGTCGAGGAAACGCTGTACTCGCACCTGCTGAAATCCAACTGCCTGGTCACCGGCCAGCCGGACTGGGCGATGGTGGTCATCCGCTACCGCGGCCAGCCGATCGACCGTGCCGGCCTGTTGCGCTACATCGTCTCCTTCCGCAACCACAACGAATTCCACGAACAATGCGTGGAGCGGATATTTACCGACCTACAAGCGCGCTGCCAACCGCAGGCGCTGGCCGTCCATGCCCGCTATACGCGGCGCGGCGGCCTCGACATCAACCCCTTCCGCAGCACGGGCGACTACCCCGCTCCCGACAACACCCGCGAAATCCGGCAGTAAGCCCCCCAAGAACATGGCAAAAGAAGCAAAAAACGAGCAGCCCAAGCACACCCCGATGATGCAGCAGTACTTGGCGCTGAAGGCCAAGCATCCGAATACATTGCTGTTTTACCGGATGGGCGATTTCTATGAACTGTTCTACGAAGATGCCGAAAAGGCAGCCCGCCTGCTCGACATCACGCTGACCACGCGCGGCCAGTCGGCCGGGGTGCCGATCAAGATGTGCGGCGTACCTTTCCACTCGCTCGAGCCTTATCTGGCCCGCCTGGTCAAGCTGGGCGAATCGGCCGTCATCTGCGAGCAGATCGGCGACCCCGCAACCAGCAAGGGGCCGGTCGAACGAGCCGTGGCACGCATCGTGACCCCCGGCACGCTGACCGATGCGGCGCTGATCGACGACAAGCAGGATCTCTGGCTGCTGGCCGTCACCACGCACCGCAACACGGCCGGTATCGCCCGCCTGAACCTGGCGAGCGGCGAATTCATCCTGATCGAAGTGGCGGTCGAGCAGATTCCGGCCACCTTGGAGCGCATCCGCCCGGCCGAAATCCTCTACCCGGAAAGCTGGACGCCGAATTTCGGCGTCGACGTGGCGCGTACCCGCC
>DATGXM010000350.1:0-3508 GCA_035298985.1 Azonexus sp.
GGCACCAGCTGCCGCTCGCGAGCCAGCTCTGCCAAGCGACGCACCAAGGCCGTATGCCCCAGATGAACGCCATCGAAATTGCCGATGGCGAGCACGACGGGGGAAGGAACGGGACGCGAGTGGCCGCGAAAGACACGCATGGATCAGTGGGCAGGAAAAACGTTGAATTATAACGGTTTGCGACGGCCGCAGGGTACGGCAAGATCGCCACGGCAGCCGCCAGACCATACATCCCGCCGAATAAGTCCGTGCCTTTCGCTATAATCGGCCGGTTTAGGCAAATCCATCGTCGCCCACCGCCATGCTCGAACTGATCAGCCATGTCGTCCAGATTTCATCACGCCGGGACCGCACGGAAATCAATTCTTCCATGGTCGATGCGCTCCGGCAGTTGTTTCATCCTCGGCGGCTGACCATTTACCGTTGCTACACCAGCGCCAGGAAGCCCTTGGTGTTTGCCTGTGCCAGCTATGGACCGGACGGGAAATCGCTGCACAACGCCTACCTGCCGGACAAGAAATATTGCTATCCGCTGGAACGCGACCCGCTGCTCTCCCGCTGCCGCAAAGAGGTTTCCGCCGTCCTCGACTACATGCCCGATGGGGCGCACCGGGTGGTTTTCCCCATCGTGCATCGCGACGAGCCGGTCTATCTGATCGACCTGCTGCTTTCCGACGATTTCTCGGCCGACCAGCGCGTCACGCTGATGGGCCTGATCGAATACTTCGGCAACCACATCGGCCTGCTCGACTATGGCGAGGCCGACACATTGACCGGCCTGTCCAATCGCAAGACCTTCGACAAGCACCTGTTCGAGCTGCTTGGCCAAGCTGCAGCCGATCCACAGACCGGGAGTAGTAAGGAAGCCCGGCGCCGCGGCGCCGAGGGCAGCCCGCACTGGCTGGCCGTCTGCGACATCGACCATTTCAAGCGGGTCAACGACACCCACGGGCACCTGATCGGCGATGAAGTGCTGATCATGCTCGCCCAGGTCATGCGCCATTCCTTCCGTTTCGACGACCAGCTCTTCCGCTTCGGCGGCGAGGAATTCATCGCCCTGCTGCAACCGACCGAGGCGCAGAACGCGCTCTCCACGCTGGAGCGCTTCCGGAGCAATGTGGAGCAGCAGCTGTTCAGCCGCGTCGGCCACATCACGGTGAGCATCGGCTTCAGCGCCCTGCAAGCGGACGACACACCGACCGATGTCATCGACCGGGCCGACGAAGCACTGTATTGCGCCAAGCGCCAAGGCCGGAACCGGGTGGCCTGCTACGAGGAACTGGTCGCCTCCGGGCAAATTACCGGCAAGACAAGCGCCAAGGGCGAAGTCGAATTGTTCTGACGGCCCAGGAAGTAACGCTGGTTAACCGAACAGTGCCAGCTTGGCCTTCGGCCCAGGCGGATGCTTGATGAAATACTGCCGGATGCCGCGCACGATCGCGCCGGCCAGCTTTTCCTGATAGGCATCGTCGTTGAGGCGGGCCTCTTCTTCCGGATTGGAAATGAAGGCGGTCTCGATCAGGGCCGACGGGATGTCGGGCGCCTTGAGCACGGCGAAGCCGGCCTGTTCGACGCTGGCCTTGTGCAGGGTATTGATCGAGCCCAGTTCGCCAAGCAGGTATTTGCCGAGTTTCAAGCTGTCGTTGATCGTCGCGGTCTGCGACAAGTCGAGCAGCGTGCGGGCCAGGAACAGGTCCTTGCTGCCGAGATTGACGCCGCCGATCAGGTCGGCCTGGTTTTCCTTCTGCGCCAGCAGGCGGGCCTGGGTGCTCGACGCGCCCTTCTCCGACAGCACGAAGACCGAGGAACCGCGGGCATCCGGCTTGATCCAGGCATCGGCGTGGATGGACAGGAAGAGATCGGACTGCACGCGGCGGGCCTTCTGGACGCGCATCTGCAGCGGCACGAAGAAATCGGAATCGCGCGTCAGCACCGCCCGCATGTTCGGTTCGGCATCGATCCGCGCCTTCAGGCGACGCGCCACGTCGAGCGTCACGTTCTTCTCGTAGGTTCCGGCCTTGCCTATGGCGCCGGGGTCTTCGCCGCCATGCCCGGGGTCGAGGGTGATGGTGACCAGGCGATCGACAATCGGCTTGCCGGATTTCTTGCTGGTTTGCACCTCGGGGGCTTCGATCGGCGCCTTTTCAGGTTTCTTGGCCGGATCGTCCGGACGCTTTTCGGCGATCTGGAAATCCGGTTCACTCTTCAGCGGCTCGACGGCCTCCTTGCGCCCTTCGAGCAGCGCCATCATCGGGTCCGGCGGATTGACCGGATAGACGTCGAGCACCAGACGACGGCCGTATTCCCCGGCCGGTTCGAGAGTGAATACCTGCGGCACGACCTTGGTCTTCAACTCCATGACCAGGCGAACCACCCCCGGCTTGAAGCGACCGGCGCGTAGCAGCTTGATGTAGGGATCGTCGGTCGCCACTTTGCGCGCCAAGCTGTCCAGCACGCTGTTGAATTCGACGCCTTCGATATCCACCACCAGACGATCGGGGTTCTCGACCGTGAAATGCGTGAATTTGAGCGGCGCGTCGTGTTCCAGGGTGACGCGGGTGTAATCGGCGGCCGGCCAGATGCGGACGGCAAGGACGGAAGGCATCTTTGCCGCGGCACCGGCCAGCGGCGATACAGACAGGATCAGCGCGGCGCCGGCGTAACGGAGGAGCTGGCGACGCCCATAGCTCGGTTGAGCACGCTTAGGCATGCCTGCCCTTTCGGTGTATCCGCCACGGCTTCGAGGACACGCCCGACACCTGCATGATAAAGGCGCAGCCGCAGGTCTGCCGGCGGAAGGCAGCCCTGAGCACGGTCCGGCCATTCGACCAGGCAGACCGAAGCGTCGTTAAAGTATTCATCAAAACCCGCATCGAGAAACTCCTCGGGTGACTCGAAACGATAAAAATCAAAGTGATATAAGTATAAGCTCGAAATTACGTAAACTTCAACCAAGGAATAGGTCGGACTCTTGACCGGGCCGGCGTGGCCCAGTGCCCGAATCAGCGCCCGCGACAGGGTCGTCTTGCCGGCGCCGAGGTCGCCCTCGAGGAAAATCACCATGCCCGGCTGCAGCCCGGGCGCCAGGTTTTCACCCAGACGCTGGGTGGCCGGCTCGTCGGGCAATTCGAAAACAGCGGTAACATCGGGGCTATGCACGATCAGGACTCCACAGTGGATTACGCGGCGCTCAAGGAAAAAATCCGCGAGGCCGGACAGCAGTTGGGCTTTGCAGCCATCGGCGTGGCCCGCGCCGAACCCGGTGACGCGGTAGCCGGCCTGCGCGCCTGGCTGGCCGAGGGCTGCCACGGCGCCATGGATTATATGGCCCGCCATGCCGAATTGCGTGCCCGGCCCGACCTGCTGCAGCCGGGCACGGTCACCGTGATCAGCGCCGCCGTCGATTACCTGCCGCACGGCAAGATCGCCGATCAGCCCGAACAGGCGGCAATTTCCCGCTACGCCCAGGGCCGCGACTATCACAAGGTGGTCCGCAGCCGCCTGCAAA
>DATGXM010000351.1:0-22516 GCA_035298985.1 Azonexus sp.
GGCCAGGCCGAGCGTATGGCGTTCCATGCCGCGATAGTCGCCGGAAATGCCGAGCAGGCCGAGCAGCTTGCCGTCGGGGCCGAATATCGGACTGGCGCAGGCGGCCAGGAAGTGATTGCGCTCGAAAAAATGCTCGGCGCCCAGCACCTGCAATTCCGCCTCTTCCGCCAGTGCGGTGCCGATGGCATTGGTCCCGCACTGCCTCTCTTCCCAGAATGCCCCTGCCGACAAGGCAATCCGGCCGGCCCGCCCGGCAAAGTCGGCATCCCCCATGGTGTCGAGCAAGAGGCCACGGGCGTCGGCGAGGACCAGCATGCTGGCGGTGTCGCGCAACTGCACATAAACGCGGTCCATGATCGTCCGGCCATGATCCACCAGCAGGTCATTGCGGTCGCGCTCGGCCTTCAGTGCCTTGCGGCCAAGGCAATCTATCGACTCGAAAAAACGTTTCTCGGACAAACCGAGATGGCGGCAACGTTGCCACGACCGCAGGATGGTCGGTGGAACCAGGCCTTCGGGTACTTCGCCGTGATCAAAGAATAATTGTCTTGCTTGCTGCAATTGCAGGCCGTGCTGTTCGGCTGCCAGTGGGTGCTGCACCTGTCTTTCTCCTACCCCCTGTTTTTTCTTGTTGTTGGCTTGCGTCAAAAATGTTTCGCCAGCCCGCCAAGCGGTACTGGCAACACAAAGTATAGTCCCAAGCTGACAGGAATGGTAAAGCCGGCAAAAAATATGCCAGTTGCGGAGTTTTTTGTAAAAATTACAATCTTGCCGGGTCAACGCAGCTTCTGTCGTGATCAACCTTGTTTCTTGCTGATCGCGGTCGCCAGCTCCTCCTTGGTCATGCGCGAGCGGCCCGGGATCTGCAATTCCCGTGCCCGTTCGAGCAAATCGTGCCGGCTGTTTCCCTCGACATCGACACCGCCGAAGGTTTTCCCCTTGCCTGCTCTTTTCTCGGCGGTCGGCAATTTGGACCGGGGGTCGGACGGCCCGGGCTTCTCCTTCGCTTCCCAGTGGTCGCCGACCTTTTCAAACCCATGCTTCACCGCGGCGATGGCCGTTCGTGCCGCGGTCTCCCCGGGGCCGTACTGCTTTTCGGCGTTCTCCTTGACCTTGCGATAAGTCCTTTGCGCCTTCTCCGGCGAGCGGCGGAGGGTTTCCGGCATCGGTGCGGCTTTTCTGGGCATGGTCGTCTCCTCGACGGGTAATGACACACAAGGACCTTCACTTGTTGCTGCGCCCAATGTAGGCGCCAATCACGCAAGCAAGCCGGATTCCCGGAACGCCATTTGCTCCAATTCGGGAGGCCCAGCCTAACGCAGCTGGGTCGAAGCCACGCTCATACTTTACGGAGGCATCCGATGAAAACCACCACCCTCGTCGCCACGCTCATCCTGATCGCCGGCCCGCTTAGCGCCACCGCCGAACAGACGCCACATCGCGAAACAGGCAGGTCCCAGCCACAGCGCGCCCAAACCGGCGGAGGCGGGCTCTGCGTGCCGGGCATCCCCACCGCCGACACGCCGCCCGGCAATCCATGCCCGCCA
This sequence comes from Azonexus sp., assembly GCA_035298985.1. Lineage (GTDB taxonomy): Bacteria > Pseudomonadota > Gammaproteobacteria > Burkholderiales > Rhodocyclaceae > Azonexus. The sequence goes on from DATGXM010000351.1 coordinate 1,548, forward strand.
GGCTACATACCGCGAACGCCACCCGGCACTGCTCCCATCCCGCCCGGTGCCACCGATCTGGGTGGCGATACGTCGAAGGATAAACCAGGCGGTTCGACGGAACCCGCTAACCCGGCAACGCCGAATGGTGCCGGCCAAGGTTCAGGCCAACGAAAACCCGGCAGCGGCGGAAAAACGGGTCGGTTTGGCGGTGATACGCCAATCAGATAAGAGTCCGAACCGCGTCGGCCACCATCCGGCGATAAGGACAAGGCGATATCAGCATAAAGTCTGAAGGCCTCCATCTTGTCTTCCTACACCGCCGGAGTGGTCCCCCGACAGCGCTTTGCCCTCCGGGCAGAGATAATCCAAACAACAAGCTGTGCTGGTTATTGATATTGCGTCGAGGAGATTGACGAGCAGGCGATCTTCCTCACGGATAGCAGATTCCAGCTCGCTCGTTCAGCCAAGCCGAGCAAAACGGTGATGTGGCGATTCCGGGCTTAACCAATAAAAGTCTTCGACTATCAACCGAGGAGATTACCGATGCTAAGCAAATGGAGACTGCGGCGGGCGCGCCGCGAACTGGCTGCCGCGCTGAAGTACAGCGAACAACTCCACGCCGAAGTAAAACATGTCCAAGAGAAGATGCTGCCCGAAATACGGCAACGCCTGGAAGTGGCCGAACTGGCTGTCCTCGGCATAAATCACCATGTAGCACTTGCTGATCCCCGCACACCGGCGAGCCAGTCGAGTGAACTCATTACCCTGGCCATGCAGAGTACGGAGCCGCGAAGAAAACTGCTGCGCCCCATGCGCTTCGGATTGATACCTTAGCCATCCACCCAGCAACTAAAGGACTTTGCAGCAGGAATCAAGGCCGCAGACGGCATCGTATATTGTGCTGAAATACGAAGCAGCCGTCTTTACACCATTGATCTCGGTAAGTCGGCTGGTACCCCCCTGTTCTGATGATAAAAAGCCACTCAAATGAGTGGCTTTTTATCTATGCGAAGGCTTAAAACTGGGCTGGGTGTAGGTTCTCTTCCGATCAAGCATTCAGGATTGTGAAGAATCAGGGGGCTTCTCATCCTCAATGGGAATCAGCGCCAGCTGGCTCTCATCTAACCCAGATTTTCCTACCTCCAGAGCAGACTTACCTGAGTTGGTGAAATGATACTGAGCCAACGCCGCTTCGAGGGCATCTGACCGCCGGTAAAACAACTGCCGGCATACATCTATGTCGCTCCCTGAAATCGGATGAATCCCCATGGCCACAAGGATGGCCTTCGCTTTGCGCGAAACCACACCCATTGCTGCTGCCAGTTCGGTCCCGAAAACATACGTCTCCCGAAAACGTTTGATCTCAGACCGGCTAATCCGATAACAAACACCGCGTGCCCCCGGCAGCTGTTCAGCGTGAATGAACTGGCTATGCAACAGCCAATAGGCCGTTTGCTGGTGAATCCGCAGTGTTTTGGCGGTTTCCACTACGCTCAGCCAGTGGGGAAGCTGCATTTGAAGCCCGGACTGCCATGTTTTGAGCTGTTTAATGTCAAAAACCCACCTTGCAACACCACGGGCGGATGACAGCAGCCCTTGAATCGGAATTTTCCCGACGCGGACATCCTCAATCAGCCCCACAATCTCCGTAGCGGTCCAGTTCCAGAAGCGCAAAACATGACTCAGCGCCACCTGGTGTTCCTCCGGAATATTGAGTACTGGGAGATCGCTGCCAATCTGGATTAGCGACTCAACCTCACTACGTGGAACACTCCAAGGTGTAGCCCTGCCGGTTATAGCTCGACAAGCCCCAGGGAAAAGCAGGCGGAGGAGTTGCCGCATCCGGACCTTTCCGAATCCGAGCACATTCATCGCCGCCTTCATGTCCATCTCTCCGGCAATCTGGCTGGTGATACTGTCCAGCTGGTCCTTTCTCACCGTCAGGAAGCGGCGACCGGCCAAAGAGATTTTTTCTTCGCCGTCGATCACCCCTTCGGCAATCAGGTGCTTGAGGCGACCCAGCGAGATGCCCAGTCGGGCCGTTGCCACATTGCTGGGAACCCATACCGCCGAAGCGATAATTTCTGGAGGCAGGCGGCGATTGCGCCGGGCAACACCACCTCGCCAAAGCTCGGCGACCCAAGTTTGGAACTGATCGCGTATCGGTGCGAAGGCCGGTTCACGCAATCCCCGGTAAAGATAGGCATGCGCAGCGCCGATGGCGTGCCGCAATCCAACCTTCCGCTCGCCACTGGCCTCCTGCAGTCGGTCAAGTGCCACAAAAAATGCCTGTGGCCAGTGGAACAGCGTCTCGGCCGCCAAAGTTATCACCGGCCAGTTGACACTCAGTAACCCGGCATCACGCAGCTTTAGCGGCTTTCTTCCGGCAGCAGGATCGAGATAGCCGCCAATATAGCGAATCAGGCGCTGCAACTGATCGATATCAAGCGCCTGCAGATGGACGGGTGTCTCATGTGGAATACCGTCCACCTGCGATTTGAGAATTGCCCCAAGCCGGACAACATTATTCGGGCAGGGGTTACCAGCTTCCAGCCGCAAATCCGATCCACATCCGCACCTGAGCAGGTGCTCGCGTTTCCAGGTGATCGCTTCACCGCAGGAGGAACAGCGATCCACCAGCCAACAGCGATGTACCGGGCAGGTATCCTGAAACAGCAGCTCCCAGGATGCCTTCCAGACGGGATCGTCGCTCAGGCAACCCGGACAAAATCGCGCAAAGCGCTGGTTCCAGATGCGAGGCTGCGTCTGCCAGAGTCGGGAGAGCCGCTCCAGATAGGTGTGGAGCTCGGGTTCGACGATTTGGTCGGGCAGCATCGCCGCCCGCCGAAGTTGCTGATAGTCGAAACCGAAGCCCAGATCCTTCAGGTCTTTGACGGTCAGACAATTCTGCTCAGCGAGGCGAAGCAGGTAGCCCTGCGGTCCCTCAAAGCGCCGCGGATGCGGGCGGATCAGGATGGATGGTTCCACGGGGTTATTTCGCATGAACTATCCCTTTCCGGCTGGTGGTCACCCCCAGCCGCCTCCCTAAGGGCGAACCCAGCGCATCCCCATGCGCGTAAGACGCAAACACTTCGCCCGCCCGATCCAGCGACCGCAACGGCGACTCGGGAAAAAACGGATTGAGCCGTTCAGGCACATCCTGCCAAACCCGTTTACGGAACCCGGCGGCCAGTGCAGGCAGGGTGATTGTCGACAGGCCTGCCGCCTGCGCGACCGAAACGCCTCCTTCCAGCGTTTTAACGACATAGTCGAGGAGGCCGAAGCTCGCTACATGGAACCGCCGAGCCATATTCGTTTCGTGAATCGGCGTTTCGCACGGCAGGGGAAGCTCAGTCTCGAAGTTCCGCAGAAGACTCCGGAATTCCCGGAAATCGCCCTCCTCATTCAAGATGAAGGGTCGGATCCACTCGCGTGCGGAAAAGCGCCGGCGTAATTGCGGATTGGCGTCCACCACGTGCGCCGACTCCGACAACCCGAAACCGGCCGTGCCAATCCTGGCGTCATCGAGAAAAATCTTGAACCAGTCAGTCAGCTTCCGGAACTCCGGCAGAGTCGGGGCATAAAACAGATGATGAAATTCGTCGAACAGGATCATCTCCACCCCACAGCCCTCGATGAACCGATAGATTCTTTCGGTTTTACGGGGTGTATCGCCGCGATGCGCGACAGGATCACCCAGAGCAATCAGGATCGCCTCCGCCAGACGCCCCGCAGTGGGTGATTCCGGAACCTTAACCAGCAGTACCGGAACCCGGGTACTTTCGGCGTGATACTCGCGCCCATGCTCCTTCATGTAGGCCTCGGCGATTGTCGACTTCCCGGCCCCGGGCGGCGCCATGATCAGAACTCCTTCGCCTTTGCCGTACTTACGCTGGCAGTGATGCACCTCCTCGATCAGGTCGATGGCCCGAAGAAAGCGGGCGTGCTTGAACGGTTCGCCGGTAATCCGGAAAACAGATTTTCCCGTTGCGATATCAGGCGTCATGGCCGTCCTCCGATCCAAAACGCCCAATCTCCGGCAGTTCGTCATCCAGCCCAGATGGCAATGCGTCGGGCGGTTTGGGCAGGGCCTCCCGAACGGGACGCCTGGCGGCCTCCAACGGATCCTGATTGCCAAGCACCGCTACGCTGTCATGCTTGAGCAGGCCAGCGCCTTTTTTCCGGGTTCCCATTCGTTTGTCCTTTATCGCCTGCTGGATGATTTCCTCGATCTCAGCTCGGGCCTCTAGCAGTTGCTCTTCGTTGCACTGTTCTCCGAAACGCTTGCGCGCGTGCTCTCGAATGAGCCGGTGAACTTCTCTGGGCAGCTTCTCAGCGTACTGTGCTGCCCGAGCAGGCACCTGGATGTATTCCTTGGCCACCGGGTCGAATACGTGGATGTCGGCTACGCTGTCCTCGTAGTACTTGAGGTCTACCTTGACGTTGGTGCCAGCGCGCCGGCGGATCAGCTGGAGTAACTCGCTGTTGTAGTGCAGGCCATCAAGTTCGATGCCGTAGTGGAAGACCGTGCGTTTAGCGGGAATGCCCGTCATCACCTGCAGTTGTTGCAGATAGGCCGGCAGTTCCACGATCCGCCCACGGATGCCTTCATACCAACGGTCAAGGGGCCGGCCGCCGATCCCCCGGTGCGGCGTGACGTTGTACACATCGACGATCCACTTGATCATCACGTGGACCAGCGTTTCCATGTCGACCACTGCCATTTCTTCGGAGGGATAGTCACCCCGGGCATCCACCGACGAGAAAACTGTCCCGGGCAGGCGATGAATCAGCCCTTCCGCCACGGTGCGCATGTAGCGCTCCACGCTACCCTTCTGCCAAGGTGTCTTGGCCCCGCAGAAGAGCACCTCGATTCCCATCTCCAATGCCGCGGCTTCAACCGCCTCCGCATGAAGATCCCGACCGTTGTCCACCGCCAACAGGTCCATCAGCCCGTGAGCCGGCCATGGGCCTTTCACGTCCGGATAGCGAGCGAGCAATTCGTCCTTGGGCAGGATAGCCTGACGCAAACACTGCAGGACTGCGTAGGCCGAAGGGGCATTGAAGCTGATGTAGAAGCCCATGACCATCCGGGAATGGACGTCGATCGCGACCGTCAGCCACGGTCGCCCAAGTGGCAATTTGGTGAGCGAATCGATCACGATGAGGTCAAGTGGGGAATGGTCGATCTCCACCCGCTCCAACACACCGCCCACATCGATCTTGCCGAGCACCGCCCGATATTTGACCCGGGCTGCTTCAGCACCGAACCGGGCGGCATCAACCATGTCCTGCTGGAGATCATCAATCCAGCGATAGATGGTTGAGCAGGCAGGAACCTTGATGGCCTCCTCCGATGACAGCGCATGGTTCATGGCCAGAATCCGGCGCCGCAATGCATCAACCACAGCCAGCTTGGGCAGGCGCTGGCGGGTCATATAGACCTCGCCGACGACATCGAGAAAGGCGTCATAGCTCGCCTTTCGTCTTGGCCCCGAATGTTTCCCCCGCTGAGGCACCAGGGAAAGCATGCTCTTCGTATAACGGTAGGTTCGCCACCAGGCGGACACCGTGGAGGGTGCCGGCGGTTTTGGATCCCCAATCTGAAGTGCGGCCGACTGGATCATCACACGCCAAACCTTGGGGCGGTAAGCATTGATTTCGGGATCAAGCCATTTCACATAATGATGGCGCCGCTTTGCCTCCTTCTGCACCGACTCGGGGAAGGTCGACAAATCCCGTGGTACCACCAGATACATGGCAGTCGCCGAGGAACGCAGAGACTCTTCGTCCACGATCCATTGCTGCGTGAGCCAGCGTATTGCTACCTCCTGATCCGTGAGATTCAGGGACTCACCATTGTTGGCCTCGAACCGGAGTTTGCCGTTAGACAGCCGCCGGATCAGTTCCCAGCGTACCAGCCTTTCTATATAGATAACGCCGGGTCTAGAGGAGAACCGTATCATCGTCGGCTCCTTGGCTCAGGGATATCGGATTGGTGCCCGCTAGGTTCGCCCGTAGGTCGCACCGTAATACGCCATGGGCGATCAGGGCCAGCAGCGTGTCGCGGCCGATGCGGGCTTCCACGACCGCAAACGGCAGGCGAATGCCGGCCTGGAGTTCAGGCAGCCTGCTCAGAATTTCGAACATATCTGCCGGTTTCCGGCGAATCCGCTGCAGGAGACGCAGATTGCCCAGCAGCGGTTCCGTTCGAACTTGGTGCTCGGTGACCATCCGAAATGCCTGCCCGCGTTCCTGATAATGACGCGCGATGTGGCGGTATTTTTCGGTGAGGACCGGTTTCTCCAACTTGGCGGCAGGTTTGACCTCGATCCGAACCTGGGTGCCCCCAGCCAGCTCAAGCAGAAAATCGGGGTAATACTCGCGGAAGGCATTGCCATTCCAATAGCTGATCACTTCGGGTTGTTCCCGGTAGGCCAAAACACCCGGTGAGAACTCGAAGTGGTACACGGCATCGCGTTCCAATAGAGACTCCCAGCAAACTGTCGCTTTCAGCTTGCGTGATGGGAAACGTCCCCGGAAACCGCGCCCACTGGGGGTTAACGGATTTCTAGCAAACATCATTGACTCCTTTTTCGGCGAGCGACAGAAGCCCCTGCGCCAGCCGCATGTCACAAAATCGAGACAGCAGAACACCGTCAGTCGGTTAAAAAACCGGCTGTTGTCTCGGTAGTTGTGCGGGATCGGGCTTGACGCCTCGGGAGCTGGAGGCCGATACTTGGCTTGTCAGAGCAGTATCAACGCAGCACCAGAGGGGGCAGGCCTTTCCGCTTGCCCTTTGTGGTTTACATGGCTCGGCCCCCCTTGTGATCGGTTGGCTGCTTCGCTGAGCAGTAAGAATCGACACTATTTGGAATGCTTGCGATGGCCAGTTCGATCAACTGGATTTGCACCGGATTCAAGCTCCCCAGGCGGGACACGAGGTGGTTGATCAGCCGGTATTCGGCTTCGCTCGCCTGCGGTGGAATGGAAAACTGCCGCTTCGACATGGCAACCGCTTCGTCTAAAGCAAGTTGCTCTTCGTCATTTAGTTCGAGACAGCGGACGAGGCGCGTGAGGAAGTCCGTGTTGGGAGGACCTTTTTGGCTACGTTCCAAGGCCGAGAGGTAACTTCCCTCGTAATTCAAAAGGCGGGCGAGTTCGCTTTGTTTTAATCCTCGGGCACCACGGAGATGACGAAGAAAAAGAGAAAATGGGCTCATGGACCACGGGTTGATTGGATCGGGGTGGCGATAGCCATCGATTTCTCCGGCATTTTCGAAGGCTACGAGAACAGCCCCATTTAAATATGGGAAGCTTAGCGGCTAACAGCCAGAATAACAATCTAAGTTACTGTTTATAAAAGCAATAGCATTAAACTATGCCGTGCTCAAAACACCATCTCTTTGGCTTAAAATCGTTACGATCGCTTTTGTGGCAAAAGTTGAGAACCGGTCCGGGGTATGCCGGGGCCTGCATTTCACGATTTGGTATTCGCCCAGAAGGTAATGTGGACAATGGACCTAAACAGACTGCTTAGTGACGATCCCGATGTGCTCCCCCTGATCAAGGGATGGCTAGCGATGCAAGGCGTCACAACCTATAAAGAGTTAGCCGAGATGACAGAGAACGAGCTACTGGCCTTGCCGTACAGTGGTCGCGGCAAGGTGGAACAGATTCGGCAGGCGCTCGACGCCCTTGAAATCAAACATATGCTCAATAATTAGGCCCGGTTGAAATCGTTGCCGCACATTGCATACTTCAGCCAGAGCGACGTTTAACTTTCCGGTTTTCACCGGTAGAAGTCGTCCCTCAGTCTTGAACTCCCCCCACTTCGCGATCATCAAGGCAAACCACCCATGCGGATCTATTACGACACCGAATTCACCAGCCTCGACGGGAACATCGACTGGGACATGATTTCGGCCGGCTTCGTGACCGAGGATGGTCGGGAGCTCTATATCGAAATCACAGATTTTCCGCGCGAAGACTGTTCTTCGTTCGTCGTGGAGACCGTCCTGCCGTTGCTCGGGCAAGGCGATGTGCAACCGGAACGGATGGCCGGCAGGCATTTCGCTTGGCGGCTTTGCCAATGGCTCGACTCGCTCGATGCGTCGGAGTTTTCACTGATCTCCGATGCAAGCTGCGACTGGTGGCTCATCCAGGCTTACGCGTAAACCGAACTGTCCGCCTATCGACACAAAGTTCGCGGGGAGGTCTGGCTGCCGGTCAGTGACGAGATAATCAAGGCCGCTCTGGGCGCGGCCGAAACGGAGTTCTGGGACCGCCCAGCCAATCAGGGCATGCTCCACCATGCCTTGTACGACGCTCGCCGCCTCAAGCTACTGGTCGAAACGCAGCGTGCTCATCACCGGCCATGAAAATTCAACTGATTTCCGATATCCACTCCTCTCGACAGACGGACGCACAGCTCGTCTAGATTAAATTGGGATAGCATTACGCCAATCCCAAATTCATATTTACAGCGTGCAACCCATTACCATCTTTCTGGTTGGCATGCTGATAACCAAACAGACTTGGCTGAAGCCCCCTTATTGATATGCGGGCAAGGCCATTCGGAAGTCACCGCGTAAAACTATCTGGACGAAATTGTTCAAGACGACGGAGTTTACTGAGCCAATGCGAGACCACTCCCCTTTTCGTGCCCAATCGGCCAGCGCTGGGGCAGGGTTTTCGCCCCGCCATCTGCATCGGCGAGCGGCTCGAAAGGAGATGGGAGGGAAAATCTCCGGCCATCCACTTTGGCGCTGGGTGAAGCTACGTTTTCTCGAGCATCCGGGCAGCTCGCTACTTTCGCTGGCTTTTGCCGTCGGCGGGATTCTGATGTTGACCCATTTTGTTCACATCAAATATCTGCCATCCATTGATCTGAAATCGGCAACGGGAATCCTGCTTGGAGTTGCGATGGCTGGCACCCTGACCATCGGCTCGATGGCAATTCTGCTCGGCATCCCCGGCGCCCTGATGCAGTTATGCGTTCGCTATAAGGTACTCAATCCAGGAACCCAAGATCTGAATAAGGAGGGAGAAAGCCCAGAGCGGAGAAAGCGCAAAGGTAACGGCCGCGGGAATTTCATGCTCCACATCTACGCCAGCGTAGCCATCGCACTGTTCTTGCTCTTTGGTCCCTATTATTTCGGTGCTGCCGAAACGTTTTTCGCTTGGCAAACAATGTCAGTGATCATCTGCATCAGTGCCATTTTCTTGTTTTGTGTGGTGATACTTGTCGTCAGATACCGTGAAGGCGGCCCGGTAAAGCGATTGGCGCGAATTCGCTTCAGGAATACTTGTGGCCGCACTCATGGCCTTTGGATTCTAGGTTTCTTGACGCTGTTTCAAATCTCAGTCTGCGCTTTCCTTGTCCAGATTTTTCCCTTTTTCAGGCAAGACAGCGATCTTGTAGGCTTGATGAACTTTGGACTGGCCATATCGCTAAGCTGCGCCTTTGGCATTGCCATTCACCACAATTGGAAATCAGCCGCCATGTCTATAGGGGCGATAATTTTTCTTCTGGTTTTGCTATTTGATGGAGTCGTTCAAATCTCGGAAGCGGTGATAAAAACATTGAAGCTAGGCAATCTCGAAAATGCGACGCTTCTGGTTTCAACTGCCGGTTGTCAAATTATCACGGGTACTCTCGGCTGTGGGCACTGCTCGTCGTCAAATGGAGCTGAAGCCCCTGTCTTCCGTATTCAAGGCCTAAAAATTCTCTCCCGTGTCGGCGAAGAGCATTTGCTAGCTTTCTCAAAAGAACAAGAAGAAACCCGCTTCCTACTACGTTCACCGGAAGTCATCAGTATTTCTTACCCAGCCCAAAACAAGCAAAAGCTGCCATCAACGCCTGCGATGCCCCCCGCCTGCGTGACCGTTATGGAAGTCTCAATACTCAACGGGACTGCCTCAAAGCGAAGCAATTGACCGTGAATATGTTTGGAATCAAGCCGTGAATTTAAATGCCGCCAGAATATACTTCGCACCTCACCGAAGCTCAACTAGGGAGGATTCCGGCCAGGTTGACCGCTTATGCCGTGGTCGGTTGACCACATCGAGGCGATCCTGCTGCCAGTGACCGCTTTCTGTCGGGCAAGATGCTTTTGCTTAAGTTTGCAGCATAAGAAATCAGCCAATTATTGACGTGACGATGTTGGATCTTATAATTGGGCCATCGCTTCGGTAGCCACTACATTATCTGGCGCCGTTGCCTACCCAAAGCCCCGAAAGGGGCCTTATACTTTCTAACTCCGAAAGGTGCCAGGCACTCCGAAATTGAATGGAGTGCCAGCGGTAAAGTATATTCAAGTACGCAAAATGCGGATTCCGGCCACGTTGACCGCTTATGCCGGAGACAGGTGACCACATCGAGGCGATCCTGCTGCCGGTAGCCGCTTTCTGGTAGGAGCGATGGAGGAGTGGTTTCGTCTCAGTCCGGCCACAACCGGACTGCCGCCTATTCCGGGCAGCGGACATTCAAGAGGCTACTCAACTCCGAAACCTGCCGGATAGCCAATTCGTACTCATCGGCCAAAGCGGTCGGTAGCCTTCTAAAAGTAAATGGCCGGTTCTGATTACAGACCGGCCATTTGCGCTTTGAGAACAGTAACGACAGCTTTCGGTGACCTGCTACATCGGCTTCCGACCCCCAACGGACATCCATATTGCTAATTCATCGTCTCAGAGCTGCTGGCCGAATCCGGAGTCGAGTCGCTGGTGCTCTTCCCCCGGCACTTAGCGGTGGAAGAGCTAATGCTGCCATGCATGGACAGACGGCACCTGGTTCATTAGGCACAGGGCCTTCTCCAGCACGACCAAATCGTTCGTAGCGCACAGTCTCGCCACGCCCTGTTCAACCACATCACGCATTGACAGCACTTCCCGATGGATATCCAGTCCGCCAAGCAAGGCCGCCCTGTACCATTCGACTGCGTCAACGATCATGTGCTCAAACTCTTCATGGCGTTCGTTGGGATTGCCATTGATCACCGAGACCAGGCTAGTTGGAACCCGCCCCTGTCCATAGACATGGGGGTTGTAATTGTGCGCTGCCTGATCCTCTCCCAGCTTCAGCGAGTAAATGACTGCGGCGAACATGGTTGCGAACTCAATCGGCTTTTCCAACGCGTGGAGGTCTTGCCTCGCCAAGGGTAAATGGTGCCGCAGCACATGCCGTGCCAGTTGGGTAGCCTTGAGGATCTCGCTTTTGTCTACGGGCCGGCTGAAGAGCGCCTGAGCAACGCTCCTGTAGCTCTCCACTGAGTATTCAGCTTCAATGGCGTCGATGCGTTGCGGGGGGGCCTCCATAATTCCGCGTATACAAAGATGTGGAAGCTCTGGTCGCTGGGCGGGCATTCCCTTCAAAATGGTTCTGAACTCAGCGTAATGCCTCAGCTCCAGCGTCCTGGCATGCAAATAGAGGGCCTCATCGAATGGCTTGACGCTCTGATCTGCCAGTTTCCGCAATTCCTCCAAGTGCCTTTTGTAGTATTGCTTCGCGGCCCGTAGGCGGTCTTTCACCACGTAGTCGCTGCGCTCCTGCTGGCCCTCAGTCCGCGCCCGGGCCTCTCGTTTGATAGCGTCGATGAACCGTTCCTGGGCAGCCATCAGGAACGGCAAGCAGCTGTCGATCCGCTCGCGCATCACAGCCGGGAGCTGCAAAGAGAGATAGGTTGCCACGTCGGCAAACAGTGCGCGCTTCTCATTCTGAGTACCCAAATGATAGGGGTTAGTGAGTTCCAACGAGGGCTTCGCTTCGGTGCCGGGTGGTCTGAGCATTCCGACGATTCCAGGGCCCCGCGTCTTTTTAAGGTATGAGAAGAGCCAGACAGTTCGGGCAAATCTCATCGGATCGGCGGCTCGATGCTCTGCCACAGAGCAGCCGGTGAGTTTGGCCAAGGCATTGGCGGTCTGCTTTACGAAATTTTCATCGATGGCTCCATCGGAGAATTTGCAGATACGCGCCACCGCGTCGGCGATGGCCTGGTAGGTACATTGGTCGCGCTCAAGGCCCTGATCGCAACCCGGGTGAAACGCTGTCGGAAAGATTACCGAGCGCTGCTCCTCGGTCAAGGGGTCGAGCACGACTGCCTCAAGCAGAGTTTGGTGTCCCCTGCCCTCGCTTCCCAGGATGGCTCCGAAGCGGTCCATGCTGAACTCTGAATTCCACACGAAGGCTTCTGAGAAGACATTAACTCCCACATGTTTCCCAACCATTTTCCAAAAGAGGGAAGGCCCCGACTTGGGAGGGGTTTGGTTAGCGTCCCTCTGAAGCACCTCGGGTGCTGGGGATTTAGTGGCAGTCATGGGAGGAATTTGAGGACGTGAAACTGACAGAACCGGGGATTTCGCAGATAAGCGATTGTGCTGCGCCCGAATGGGCACTCTGTTCCTGCGCTTGGGTTTCGCAGTAGGGGACAAGCGTGTAGTGGGCCATAACTTTGAGCCAAAGCTGGTTCACAGCCTCTGTGGCGGCGCTGGTCATGAGCGCCCTCTGGTGCTTGTCCCAACCTCCTGCGAGGCTTGTAAGGCGCAATTGTGCAGCCGTGCCGTGAAGGGGCTTGCCGTTCTCGGACAGTGCTTTGGCAGACGAAGGCTTGGATGGGCGTTTCATGGAATTTCTCCTCGGCTGGTCGTGGCCGGTAATATATCGGTAGCGGCTGTACCGGGCCGCAACGCAACTATCAGGTACTCCAGCTTCAAGGGCCAGCCTAAAAAATTTCGCATGCCACTCTGGTGATTTTGGACTCCGCAATACCGGCATCATGTGCCAACGCTCGTCGGAGCAGTTGAGCCTATCGGCGATACGGCGAACAACGCCTACTCATCGCGACATGGCGATTGGCGTGGCCAGGTGCAATTTCAAGCTCGCTACCAAGACAGCCCAATCAGATGCACATGCCGTAGTTCAAGCGTCCATCTCGATTGATCCTCAAGGCAAGCTTGTCGGATCATCCCCGGAAAACGGCTGTCAATGACACGATATGGTTACCGCTACAAGTCGTTTTTTGCTTGGTGGACCGAGCCCGGTCCAACGTGCGTCGCGGACGAGATCAACGTCGCCGTTTTTACGGGAGCCTTTGTTCCCGCCTTTGCTGCCGTTGCTCGTTTTTTCGCTGGTGTCGCAGCGGGTTGGCGAATACTCGGAAAACCGAACACTACGCCCAAGCAAAGCAACCCAGAGGTTTTCGTCGTCGCCAAGGTACTTGCTCGAGCAATGGTGACGTTGTCCCAGACCAAGCTGCGCTGTGCCGTGGCCACGCTGAGAAAACCCGTCACCGAGTCAGTGGTCATGGCTGAGTGCAGGGCAGCCTGATGCTGCGCAACGGATGCTTGGTCCGCGTAGCCAAACAAGCCAATGACACCGCTGGTTTCGTAGGGATCATTTTGTCGCGTGAAGCAACCAATTCCTTCTGGCCCCAAGAGCAGATCCTTGCAGTCGCTCAGACCTTCAAGGACCTTTGCCTCAACTGCGAATGCCAAGTTCAATTCGGGATCGGCCGGCATGAAGACTAGGTCGGGACGTTTTGAACTGTTGCCCGTGTTCGTCTTGCTGGGCATGAGCGCATCCGCTTGAACAACGGATATCGCATCTCTGGGCATAAAGTCCGGGGGGGCCATTGCGCGTTGCTGCTGAGAACCTCTTTTTAGAAGTTCCTGTGCTTCAAGCGCAATGTCGGCGGACAGCGCCGTTTCCTTCACGCGAGGGGCACCGCTCTTTGTCTTGGAAAGGGCGCCCTTTTTAGTCAAGAACGTGGTCCATTTGGGACCACTCAGGTTGTCGTGAGCAGCATGAGCAAGGCCCACGCACTCACTTACGAACTTTCCGATAATGGCAGACCGGCGTTTATCGCGGACGCAATTTTGAAGCGCCGCCTGAAGATCAACGAGCAATAGGTTGTGCATCGTGCGTCAATGTAGAAACAAACGGTTGATCACGTGCAGACCGTCGGCATACGCACGTTCGAGCGTCATGTGTTCAGAGCCCTTAGGCTTACAAATGATGATCTGTGATCGTCCCTTGCCACGCTTGAGTCTTGCCGAGTCAAAAAACTGGAATCCGTCACCATCGTTCAACGCCCTCATTGCAGATTCTTCCAAGTCGCTCTGGAAACCGAGCACGATCTCGGTCATCACCGAGTTTCCATTACCGGGTTTGACTTCCACTTGCTCATTCAAGCGGCTGCCCAGCACCTCTCCAAGCATCGCTAAATAAGCCTCCGGCACGCTTGCCTCTCCAAGCGGACGGGGCGCGGGCCAGCGAGCGTTCTCAAGTTCACTGCGAAAGCTTACATAGTCCTCAAGAGGTGCCAGAAATTCCTCCATGTCCATCTGCTTTAGAACATCTCTCGCATTGGAGCCCGAGCAATCCCAATCGTCATGGCTCTGCAACGAAGCAAGAGAAGGCACCACGATACGCTCCAAATCCAGCTTCTCCGCTCGCTTGCCATCAATCTGCCAAAGCTTGCCGAACAACGCGAATTGGTACCGCGCAAAATCGCTCATCAAATACTGGCCCAGACGGGACAGCAGCTCAAGCAGCTCCGCCTCGTTGCGCTTGGGTGTTGGCTTGATTGAGAAGATCAAATTGAAAGTCGGGTTCACCGCAAAAATCTGGGAGGTGCAGTAGCAGTACTGCATGCTGCGAGCCAAGATCAGCCGAGGCCCTTGGCAGCGTGCGCCGACGGAGTTCTTCGGCAGTTGCTTGATCGACAGGTCTTGAAGATCCGCGTTCGCGGAAAAGACGGACGCCATATCCTTGATGACGGAACGCCTCTCATCTCGCCGCTTTGGGTTAAGTTGCTCAGCAGCAGCCCTTGTAGCACCGGGAATTTTCAATTCTTTAGCGGTGACTCCTCGCGCAAGCTCCAGACCCGCATCGTCCAACAACCCTCGAAGAGAGGTGACTTTATCGCCGTGATATAGGCCGATGAGCCGCTGTTTGACCCTGCGGTCGTATGGTTTGAGCACAAAGGCATCAAACACGCTTTCGGAGTTGGCAAACGCCATGGCGCTGGGCAAGCTGTTCACGTCGGCTCGATCCACTGCGAGCATCCACATGGCGTCAGGCTTAAAGGGCTGAGACCACAGCCGAGGCGTGTAGAACCAGGTGCGTCCCGTTACCTTTGGAGGACGATTGGTGGCAAACATCAGAGCCGCCGGATCTTCAGCCCCTGCGAAAAGGTAACGACGCCAACTGGACATGTTCACAACCAAATCAATGTCGGCCTCTCGTGCAAAGGCCGTAACGAAACGGCCTGCGGCCGGCGCCGCAAAGGATTTGGCTGGCAGCACCAAAGCTAGCCGTCCGCTGATCTTGAGATATTTTTTCACGAGACCCCAAGCCACATGCTGGGAGGCGTCGTGCCATTCAATCTCGTATTCTTCCACCTCGCCGCTGTGCTTAGTGACGTCGGCCAATTTTTTCCATGGCGGGTTGCCAACAGTGACGTCGAAATGGATTTCTGGGAAAAAGCGCTTCTTGGAAAAGAAGTCCGCCGCAAGGATATTCGACCCAAGCAGCGGAGGGAACACCTTTTCAGCGCCCCCCCCGTTGATGCGGAACGCAAGATCTGCGGGATCGAGGTAGTCCAGAAGATTCAGGTACAAACTGAACGTGGCAACCTGCGCTGCCGACGAAGATTTCTCCACCCCATAAATGCAACATTTGAGCAGTTCGTGCAATCTCCGCAGAGAGAGGTATCGACGTCCCTGCTGCACTCCCCCTGCAAGCTCGCTTTCAACAATGTGGCGGAACGCTGCAACCAAGAAGACACCCGAGCCACACGTCGGATCCAGCACCTTAGCGTCGCTGTTGAACTTGCCGCTGTCTGCGACCCGATTCAGCATGAAGTCCGCTAGGAACGGGCGTGTGTACACGACTCCGTCGCGATTGGCGTCTTCGACGGACTCGGTCCGCAGGAACTTCTCGTAAACGGCCGACAGGGTCTCGATACGAATGGCAGAAAGGTCGATCGAGAACAGCGCGGTTTGTCGATAGTTGCCATCGAACTTTTCTCCTCTTCGGATGAAGCCGATGGCAAAATCCAAAAGTGAAGGCGTGATCAGTGAGCGTTCGTGCTCGCTGATCTGGAAAACTCCACCGTTGAAAATTTCATCAATGCGGTCCTGCAAAGTCCAAAAACCTGACGACTGCTGTTCGAGAAATTTGCTACCACTCGCAGAATCACACTCCCAACCATCAACCTCGATTATCTTCTTGTCGGTGAGCAAGTACGTGTAGATCAGTCTGCCGATGAGTCGATTGATCAGGTCTGGCGGGATCTTCAGCTTCTCCGACTTGATACTAGCCGCCAGGTAATCGTGCAGCCCTTCGAGACCGTCTAGCAAGGCCGTATCCACCCCAACCTTCCCCGACTTCGTAAAGTCTCGCCACGTGATGGACGCATGCAATCGGTCTGGTGCAAGGTCCCGCAGCAAAGGCGCGAGATCGCCTTCGGTCAGCCAAGGCAACGGCTCCCGTTGCACCGCGTCACTCCAGCGAATGTCAGTCAAAAAGTTGAAGCCGCTGCAGACGATCACTTCGTCGGGGCATAGGATGACCAAACACGGCGCTTTGCCCTGACTCCAAACCCAGCGATGGATGCGCTTAGCATCGTTTTCATCGTCTGCCAGGGCAATGTAAACCAAGGGAGTGAAACGCTGAGAGCTGTCCGGCCCCCAACTGTCCTCCCAAGCGCCAAAGCACGCCTGCAATTTCGCTTGATCATGCGCTGCCCAGAGCGCCTGCGCTACGCCAGCCGCTCGGGAAAATTCCTTGGGTTCGATCAAGCCGCTGTCACCGTCGTAACCGAGACGTTCACAGAAGTTTTTAACGGGGGTTCGCATGATCCCCGGAAGATACTATGAAATTAGCATTCATATAGCATATCTTCTCCTCATTTTGCATCACAATCCACAGTGACATTGTCCCTAACAGTAGCAGCTTTCGGAAACGTTGGTTCTGAACGTATTCGTACCGGCCGAGAGATGAACAGGCGGATGCGTCATTCATTTGTGTATATTGCCGCGAATTCTGATCCAATCGAGGCATAACCAATAGTGAGATTTCTGGTGCTTGGCCTGTAACGATGCTCTCGCTTTGCAAATTCGACCGACATCGAACCAAGCGACACAATACAAACTGCTCTTATGCCTTTCGCAGTGGAGTTTGTGCGTTTTAAGTCGTTTCTTTGATTGACTCTTTCAGCGAACCGATGGACCTCTTTAAGCCTATAGTCCCCGACTCACGTCAGCATCCGATATTCAAAATGATGTTGCTCGATCAGTATGGGCCGGAAAGGGCTGTGCTTCAGCAATGGGCTGAGGGATTTGCCGACCGGGACGGTAAGTTCGTTCAGGAATTTCAGCTGTCGTTTGAGTCGAGCCTATGGGAACTCTATCTCCATGCCGCACTAAAATCGTGGCATATGTCTGTCGACTTCAGTCACCACGCCCCTGACTTCGTCATCGAGGGAACCTTTCCGTTCGCACTTGAAGCGACCATTGCAGCTCCTGCGGCGGGAGGAAAGCCTGCGTACGGCTATTCCGCTAGAGATATTCCCGCTGACTTTACCCAGTTCAACATTGAGGCCACGCTACGAATCTGCAACAGCTTTGCCGGGAAAGTAAAAAGGCTTCGGGAGTACTACGTCAATTTGCCGCACATGGCCGGAAGACCGTTTGTAATCGGTATTGCCTCCTTTGATCGGCCGTTGGCTCACTTATCCAGTGCAAGACCCATCATCGCTGCGCTGTATGGCCTGTACCATGATGAAGCTGCGACGCCTTCCTATGCAACAAGAGTCGTCAGCTACAACATTTCTGCTGCACCGAAAACGGAGCAAACGGCAATCGATGTGGGCCTATTCTGTGATGACACCTATTCCGATGTCTCTGCGGTGGTTTTCAGCTCACTGGCTACGTGGGGCAAGATTCGAGCTTTGGCAGACAACCCAGAAGCGCCTACGGTCTACACAACATTTCACCCCAAGGAAGGGCAATTGCTTCCCGAGATCAGGCGGGCAATGAAGAGAGAGTATGCAGAGCATTTGATGGACGGACTATTTGTTTTGCATAATCCATTCGCCAAGCATCCAATACCGAAAAGTATTTTTGCCCATCAACGTATTGCTCAGATGCGTCCTGCCGACGATGGCGAACTGGTGACGGAAGCGCCGAATGATTTCTTGCTCGTTCGCCAACTTCAATCCGTTAATAAACACATTCGTTGATCGGACCTCTAGTCGGAGAAATCCGCAATGACTCAAACTCCACTTTATCTCATCGGCAACGGATTCGATCTATGGCATGGCATTCCATCAAGCTATCGACATTTCAAGGCCTACGTCAAAGCGCATGATCAGGAATTGTCACGCATCTCCGAAGCCTATCTGCCTGCAGAGGAAGACTGGAGTGACTTGGAATCCTCACTCGCCGATATTGATGTGGATTACATCATCGATGATCTTGGCCATTTTATGTCGTGCTATGGAGCAGACGATTGGAGTGATTCTGCATACCATGATTTCCAGATTGAAGTTGAGCGGGTAGTTGAAAACCTTTCGGAAGGACTGAAACGGCAATTTGCCACTTGGATCAGAAAACTTTGCATACCGACACCTGAAACTGCACCTCGTCTCCTGAAAACAATTGATCCGGCGGCATTGTTCCTATCATTCAATTACACCCCAACACTGCGCACAATGTATGGAATCCCCGATGCCCAGGTATTACACATCCATGGTAGGGCAGACCGTCCGGATAGCGACTTGATCCTGGGGCATGCCTGGAATCCCCATACGAGGCGATCTTTGAACTATCGCCACGACATCGAAGAACTCGATACCCGGCAGGTAGAAGCGTTCGAGCTACTCGACGACTACTTTTCTAGAACGTTCAAGCCGTCGCAACGCATCATTGAGGCGAATGCACGTTTTTTTGAACAACTGACCGACGTTGAAACAATTTGGGTGCTCGGACATTCGCTATTAGCGGTGGACGCTCCATATTTTCACGCGATTCTGTCCGTACCAGAAATATCCAAAGCATGCTGGCAAGTAGCGTATCGCCTCGAAGAGGATGATCCTTCGGAGAAAGTTGAGCAGTTGGTGTCGCTTGGTGTAGCGCAAAACAAAATCAGTACCTTGCCCTGGTCTGCTTTGTAGTAACCCAATGTGGTTCTTCTCCAACTGACAGTGCTAGTGTCTAGAACGCCTGAGCCACCACAGACTGCTTACAACGTTAGACTTGTCCGATTTATCTTTAAGGTAATCCGGCCGCTTTGGCCGACTTGCAGACAAATCAAAAAATAAAAGCCACCGAAATCGGTGGCTTTTATTCTTACTCAAATTCCCACGAAATCTAGACTTTTGGGAAAAATCTAGACTATTGTGGGATCCTACACTGGGATCAGATGTCGATCCGCGCATTCAACGCATTGGTTTCGATGAAATCGCGGCGCGGTTCGACGTTTTCACCCATCAGTGTTGTGAAGATTTCGTCGGCGGCGATGGCATCGTCGATCTGCACGCGCAGCAGGCGGCGGACCTTTGGGTCCATGGTCGTTTCCCACAGCTGTTCGGGGTTCATTTCGCCCAGACCTTTATAGCGCTGCTTGGCGATGCCGCGTTCGACTTCGTTGAGCAGCCACTTCATGGCGTCGCCGAAGTTGGTGATGGCCTGCTTCTTCTCGCCACGGGCCATCACGGCACCTTGGCCGAAGAGATCGGCCAGGATTTCGGCCGTGCGGCGCAGTTGCAGGAAGTCGCCGGACAGCAGCAGGTCTTCGTCGATCAGGCCGACCTTCAGGTTGCCGTGATGCATGCGTTCGACGCGCAGGATCCAGCGTTCCTGGATGTCGTCGAACTTGGGCACGATGCGCGTACCGGCCGGAATCCAGTTGGCGAGAAGGTCGGCACTGGCGCGGGCCTTTTCTTCGGAGGAGAGGTCGATGGCCAGGTTGTGGCGGACGATGGACTGCAGCACTTCCGGGTTGATCAGGTGCGATATGCGCTCGATGACGGCTTCGGTGGCCAGCCAGGAACGGGCCAGGTTTTCGAGCGCCGGACCGGTGATGCCGTCGGCGCCGGCGCGCGGCGTCAGGACGGCTTCGTCGAGGGCCATGTTGAGCAGGAACTGGTGGTATTCCTGATCGTCCTTCAGGTAGCGCTCGGTCTTGCCGTGCTTGACCTTGTACAGCGGCGGCTGGGCGATATAGACGTAGCCGCGGTCGATCAGCTCGGGCATCTGGCGATAGAGCAGCGTCAGCAGCAGGGTGCGGATGTGGGCGCCGTCGACGTCCGCGTCGGTCATGATGATGATGCGGTGGTAGCGCAGCTTGTCGACGTTGAAGTCGTCCTTGCCGATGCCGGTGCCAAGCGCGGTGATCAGCGTGACAATCTGCTCGGAGGAAATCAGCTTGTCGAAGCGGGCCTTCTCGACGTTGAGCACCTTACCGCGCAACGGCAGGATCGCCTGGAACTTGCGGTCACGGCCCTGCTTGGCGGAGCCGCCGGCGGAGTCACCCTCGACGATGTAGATTTCGCACAGCGCCGGATCTTTTTCCTGACAATCGGCCAGTTTGCCGGGCAGGCCCACGCCGTCCAGAACGCCCTTGCGCCGGGTCATTTCGCGGGCACGGCGGGCGGCTTCGCGGGCGCGGGAGGCCTCGACGATCTTGCCGCAGATGGTCTTGGCGTCGATCGGATTTTCCAGCAGGAAATCGGCAAGCTTCTGGGCGACGACCTCTTCGACCGCAGGGCGGGCTTCCGAGGAAACCAGCTTCATTTTTGTCTGCGACGCAAACTTGGGGTCGGGCATCTTGATCGACAGCACGCAGGCCAGGCCTTCGCGCATGTCGTCGCCGGAAATCTCGACCTTGGCCTTCTTGGCGATCTCGTTTTCGTCAATGTACTTGTTGATGACCCGCGTCATCGCGGCGCGCAGGCCGGTGAGGTGGGTGCCGCCGTCACGCT
>DATGXM010000352.1:0-5234 GCA_035298985.1 Azonexus sp.
GTCCACCGTCGTCTGGCGCGAGTGGCCGACGCACAAGAACTACATCGCGCGCGACGACGGCCTCGTCGCCTGCAGGATCTACGGCCACATCCGCGCGCGGCACCTGTGGGACATGATCATGGTCTCGACGTACGACTACGCCGAGCCGGGGTTCATCCTGATCGACAAGGTCAACGAGATGAACAACAACTGGTGGTGCGAGAACATCCGCGCCACCAACCCCTGCGGCGAACAGCCGCTGCCGCCCTACGGCGCCTGCCTGCTGGGTTCGGTCAACCTCACCAAGTTCGTGCGCGCCCCGTTCACCGACCAGGCCGCGTTCGACTGGGAGGAATACAAGGAAGTCGTGCGCGTGTTCACCCGCATGCTCGACAACGTGGTCGAAGTGAACGGCCTGCCGCTGGAACAGCAGCGCGCCGAGATCATGCGCAAGCGCCGCCACGGCATGGGCTTCCTCGGCCTGGGCAGCACCATGACCATGCTCGGCATGAAGTACGGCAGCGCGCCGTCGCTGGACTTCACCGACCGCATCGCCCGCGACATGGCCGTCGCCGGCTGGGAAGTCGCGCTGCAGCTGTCGCAGGAAAAGGGCCCGGCGCCGATCATGGAAGAACGCTTCCCGGTCACCGCCGAAATGCTGCGCAAGCGTCCGGAAATGGTGAAGGACGGCTGGAAGGTCGGCCAGGAGATCCCCGGCAAGGTCCTGCACGCCCGCTACAGCCGCTACATGCAGCGCATCGCCACGGTGGCCCCGGAGCTGGTGGACGAGCTGGCCGAGACCGGCGCCCGCTTCACCCATCACAGCTCGATCGCGCCCACCGGCACCATCTCGCTGTCGCTGGCCAACAACGCCTCCAACGGCATCGAACCCTCGTTCGCGCACCACTACAGCCGCAACGTGATCCGCGAAGGCAAGAAGTCGAAGGAAAAGGTCGACGTCTACAGCTTCGAGCTGCTGGCCTACCGCGAGCTGATCAACCCGAAGGCGATGCCCTTCAGCGACGAAGCCGACGCGAAGCTGCCCGACTACTTCATCTCCGCCGACGACATCAGCCCCAAGGAACACGTCGACGTGCAGGCCGCGGCCCAGAAATGGGTCGACAGCTCGATCTCCAAGACCGCGAACGTCCCCACCGACTACCCGTACGAGGACTTCAAGGACATCTACCGCTACGCCTACCAGCAGGGCCTCAAGGGCTGCACCACCTTCCGCTTCAACCCGGCCGCCTTCCAGGGCGTGCTGGTGAAGGAATCGGACCTGGAAAACACCCTGTACCGCTTCGAACTGGAAGACGGCAGCATCATCGAGGTCAAGGGCAACGAAGAGATCGAATACGACGGCGAAATGCACTCCGCCGCCAACCTCTTCGACGCGCTGAAAGAGGGTTACTACGGCAAGTTCTGACCCTCCGTTTCCCGCCTTCTTCCGCCCGCGGGGGAAGGCCGGGAGAGGGGAATGAACCCGCCCCGGCGCCGCCCATCGCCTTCGCCCGTTCGTCTCACCGCATGGCCGCGGATCGCGCTACATTTCGCCCACGGGCGTTCCGCCCGTGTACCCCCTGACGAGGAACCACCATGAGCAATGGCAATGTGATCACGGAAGCGCTTTCCGACGCCGCCGAAGCGGTGGCGGACAAGGCCAAGGAAGTCGGCGACGCGGTCGCCAACACCAAGGCCGGAAAAGCGGTGAGCAAGGCCGTCGGCAAGGCGAAGAAGTCCGCGGCCAAGGCCCGCAAGAAGGCCGGCAAGGTCGTCGACGACGCCAAGGCCAAGGCCGCATCCGCGGTGAAGACGGTGAAGGCCAAGGTCGCCGGCGGCAAGACGACCGCGAAGAAGGCCGCCAAGAAGGTCGCGAAGAAGGCCGCCGCCAAGAAGACCGCGGTGAAGAAGGCGGTCAAGAAGGCCACCGCGAAGAAACCGGCCGCGAAGAAGGCCGCTGCCAAGAAGACGGTGAAGAAGGCGCCGGCGAAGAAGGCCGCCGCGAAAAAGACCGTGAAGAAGGCGGCGAAGAAAGCGGCACCGAAGAAAGCCGCGAAGAAGGCCGTGAAGAAGAAGTAATCCAGGCTTCGAATCTCCTCCCCGCACCGGGGAGGAGATGTTCCAGGTTTCAAACCTTCTCCCCGCACGCGGGGAGGACATGCTTCAAGCCTTCTCCCCGCAAGCGGGGAGAAGGGGCCCCGCAGGGGGCGGATGAGGGGACGCCCCTCACAACCACCGACACCACACACAGCATCCGGAAACACGCGCCATGGCCGTCAAGATCGACAAGAAAATCAAGGGTTACGCCGTCGTCAAACCCGAAGACAAGGCCGCCGTCGCCGGCGCCTCCGTGCCGCGCGCCACCGTCGAAGCCGAGCAGTCGCTGCCGGTCGCCGACGTCATCCAGATGCACGAGCGCATCGAGCGCCCCGAAGTGCTGATCGGCAGCACCTACAAGATCAAATCCCCGCTGGTCGAACACGCCATGTACGTGACGATCAACGACATCGTGCTCAACGCCGGCAACGAGCACGAGCAGCGCCGCCCCTTCGAGATCTTCATCAACTCGAAGTCGATGGAACACTTCCAGTGGATCGTCGCCCTCACCCGCATCATGTCCGCCGTGTTCCGCAAGGGCGGCGACGTGACCTTCCTGGTCGAGGAAATGAAGGCCGTGTTCGACCCCAAGGGCGGTTACTACAAGGCCGGCGGCGTCTACATGCCCTCGCTGGTCGCCGAACTGGGCATGATCGTCGAGGACCACCTCAAGACGATCGGCCTCATGCACGATCCCGAAATGAGCGACACCCAGCGCGCCCTGATCGCCGAAAAGCGCCGCGCCTACGAAGAGAACCGCTCAAAAAAAAAGCCTGACGTGACCGGGGCCGCCCCGGCCATCCATCACGAAGAGATCGAAGTCACCGGCGAAGGCGTGAGTTTCCCGCCGTCGGCGACGATGTGCCACAAGTGCTCGACGAAAGCGGTCGTCATCATGGACGGGTGCGCGACCTGTTTGAATTGCGGGTATTCGAAGTGTGGGTGATTAGCCGTGAGCTTTGATGGGAGGGCAATAGCTAACTTCGTGTTGGATTTCTGCCAAGAAAGAGGGCGGCCGATAACAAATTTAGCGTTGCAGAAAATAGTCTATTTTTGTCATGTTTGGTATTTGGTGGAATATAAGCGGCCCTTGGTTAAGCACAAATTCGAGGCGTGGACTCACGGGCCTGTACTTCAGTATCTATATAGGGATTTCAAAGAGTTCGAAGCAAGTCCGATCATAAAGAGAGCGAAATCTCTTAATTTGCAAACAGGGGAGTATGAAGTCGCGGAATGTGATCTTTTCGATGCTGAGAAAGATCTTGTCGAATCCGTGATTGAGTTTTACAGCAGGATCAGGCCAGGGACGCTTGTAGCGTTAAGTCACACTGAAGGAGGACCTTGGGAGGCAGTGTGGAATCACGAAGGGGAAATTAACCCCGGCATGAAGATCCAAGATGAAGAAATCTTGGCCTTCTACGGGCATCGAAAGCCACCTTTCCTAAGGGTCTCCAGCAATGCCTAACCTGAAAGTCCCCAGTCCTGCGCATCTCTCTCTTCTGTATAGGGAAACGCCGGAAAAAGTCATGAAAGCTCATTTGGCGTTGCTCAACGGTGCGCCGAATTTTTCGTATCAGCCGCTATACAAAACAATGCGTGGATTACTTGGCGCAGCTTGTTCTGAAAAAGAGCTTCTTTCGGCTATTTCAAGATGTGCTTTGCGGGCAGACATCAAGGAAAAGTATGCGGAGCTGGCGCCACTAATTGCAGATTACTTCTCTAGAAAGAAGATTGCATATGCAATCGAAGTCGCGCCTCGATTTTATCCTGTCGCAAGAGATCTTTTGGTGCCATTCACTCCGCCGTTGATCTATGCGGATGAGGGCGGCTTGTGTCTTCCTTACTTTATTTTCTGGAAAAAACATGCATTGCGCGGAGAAAGGCTTTCACTTTTTTCTTCGATCGTACGTGAGATTCTCGATGAAGATCCAGATCTTTGCGGTGCGAGATTTGAGGTTGTAGATATGAGTGCCGGGTCCGAGACGGGGAATAAGTCGGAAGGCCGATCCTTGACGATTTTCTTAGAGGACAGTATTGAGAAAATCTCAAAAGATAGAAAGCGCGACATGCTTTCTACATCCGCGGAGGGGTTTCGACGTGCCAAGCAGGTGGCCGCAGGTATGCCGAGTAAGCGTAAAGGCAGAGACCAGCGAGACCAGCTCGATCCAAATCAGCTCGGGCTGTTGTGAGCAAGTAGCGCGTAGGGTGGGGTGAGCGCAGCGATGCCCACCCGAACCACCCGCACGCTTCGATGTATCGAGCGTGCTTGACCGCTTCGATCGATGCTTTCCTCGTCCGACGGGGCGGGATGGTGGGCATCGCTGCGCTCACCCCACCCTACGAGGCGCGTCGTCTGATGCGACGACGCGACAGATGGCGGCTTGCGCTGATGTGATGTCGATGCCATCGCACGTCTTGTGGACGATCGCATCAACGCCTACGTTTGATGGATGAACCGGGGGATGCAATGACGATGCGGAGTGATGTCGCGCGCCTGATCGGGCGATGGCTTGTCGGGTGCCTGTGTCTGCTGTGCATGGCGATGACGGTGCAGGCGCAGGGGTTCAAGGTCGAGCTGGCCGGCCGTACGGTGTCCGTACCGGCGCCGCCGGACCACGTCCCGGTCAGCGAGGTGGACCCGGAGATCTTCAAGCTGCTGGATGTCACGACACCGCCGGGGAAGCGTCTGATCGAGGTGCTTGTAACCCCGCTGGATCTGGAACGGATGCGCGCCGGAAAAATCGTCGAAGGCCGGATGTTCCATGTCTACGAAGATCGAAAATGGGCGGGACGCGAGCCGACACCTCAGGAATGGCGGGATGAACGCGAAAACTACCTGCGCATCTCGCGGCGGGTCGACGTGCCCAAGGCGGCCGATGCCTTCGAAGACATGATCAACGAGAGCGCGCAGCGCAAACTCGAAGGCCCATACCGGATCGATATCGACGCCATCGGCCAGCCTGTGCTGTATCGCAGCGACGACTCGGTTCGCATGTTCACGCGGATGTCGACGAGCGCGTAGGGTGGGGTGAGCGCAGCGATGCCCACCCGAACCACCCGCACGCTTCAACGTATCCCGCCGGCTTGATCGCTTCGATCGATGCTTTCCTCGTCCGACGGGGCGGGATGGTGGGCATCGCTGCGCTCACCCCACCCTA
>DATGXM010000353.1:0-19032 GCA_035298985.1 Azonexus sp.
TCGATCTGCAAAAACAGCTGCTGCCGAAGGACCCCAACGACGAGCGCAACATCTTCCTGGAAATCCGCGCCGGCACCGGCGGCGACGAATCGGCGCTGTTCGCCGGCGACCTGTTCCGCATGTATTCGCGCTACGCCGAACGCCAGCGCTGGCAGGTCGAGATCCTGTCGGCCAGCGACTCGGAACTCGGCGGCTATCGCGAAATCATCTGCCGTATCGCGGGAGCGGGCGCTTACTCGCGGCTCAAGTTCGAATCCGGCGGCCACCGCGTGCAGCGCGTGCCGGAAACCGAAACCCAGGGCCGCATCCACACCTCGGCGTGCACCGTCGCCGTGATGCCGGAAGCCGACGAGGTCGAGGACGTGAACCTCAACCCGGCCGACCTGCGCATCGACACCTTCCGCGCTTCCGGCGCCGGCGGCCAGCACATCAACAAGACCGACTCGGCGGTGCGCATCACGCATATCCCGACCGGCATCGTCGCCGAATGCCAGGACGGCCGCTCGCAGCACGCCAACAAGGCCTCGGCCATGCGCGTGCTGGCGGCGCGTATCAAGGACGTGCAGGTGCGCGCCCAGCAGAACGCCATCGCCAGCACCCGCAAGAGCCTGATCGGCTCCGGCGACCGTTCCGAGCGCATCCGCACCTACAACTTCCCGCAGGGGCGGATCACCGACCACCGCATCAACCTGACCCTGTACAAGATCGCTGCCATCATGGACGGCGACATGGACGAATTGCTTGGCGCGCTGGCCTCCGAACACCAGGCCGACCAGCTGGCCGAACTGGCGGAACAGAACTGAGCATGACCCTCGGTGCAGCGCTTGCCTTCGCGCGCCAGCACATCGATCGGCTCGACGCCCGCCTGCTGCTGCAATACGCCACCGGCTGCACCCACACCGACCTGCTGGCGCGGCCGGAAACGCCGGTCATCGCGCCGGCCTTCGCGCAGTTTGCCGAATGGGTCGAGCGCCGCGCCGCCGGCGAGCCGCTGGCCTATCTGGTCGGCGAGGCCGAATTCCGCGGCCGGATTTTCCAGGTGTCGCCCGACGTGCTGATTCCGCGCCCGGAAACCGAGGTACTGATCGATCTGGCCTTGGAAAAAATGCGCGCTCTCGCCGCACCGACGGTGGTCGATCTGGGCACCGGCTCGGGCATCGTCGCCATTTCGCTGGCCCTGGAATGCCCGGGCGCCACGGTGTCGGCGGTCGACCTGTCGGCCGGCGCCTTGGCAGTGGCCACCAATAACGCCGGCCGACTCGGGGCGCGGATTGCCTTCCACGCAGGCGACTGGTTCGCGCCACTGGCCGGGCAGCGCTTCGATCTGATCGTGTCCAATCCGCCCTACGTGGCTGAAGGCGACCCGCATCTGGAACTGAACGGCCTGCCCCACGAGCCGCGTATGGCCTTGACCGACCGGGAAGCCGGCGGCAACGGCCTGGCCTGCATCCGGCGCATCGTCGCCGCGGCGGCGGCGCATCTGAACCCCGGCGGCTGGCTGTTGTTCGAGCACGGTTACGACCAGGGCGAGGCCAGCCGGAACTTATTGACCGCTGCCGGGTTCAAATCGGCATTCACTCATCCCGACCTGGCCGGCATAGCCCGCGTGTCAGGCGCCCATCTGTAACAGGAGATAGCATGTCCGACGTTCAACAACGCATCCGCGAAACCGTGACCGGCAACCCGGTCGTCCTCTATATGAAGGGCGACGCCCGCTTCCCGCAATGCGGCTTTTCGGCTACCGCCGTGCAGATCCTGAAGGTCTGCGGCGTCGAGGACTTCGTCACCGTCAATGTGCTGGCCGACGAGGAAATCCGCCAGGGCGTCAAGGAATACGCCAACTGGCCGACCATTCCGCAGCTCTACATCAAGGGCGAGTTCATCGGTGGCTGCGACATCATGAAGGAAATGTACCAGTCCGGCGAACTGCAACAGCTGCTGGAAGGCATCGCTGCCTGAACGCTGTCGCCGTGATGAACCAAGCCCGCCGTTCGGCGGGCTTTTGTTTTTCCGGCGTGCATCCGGCTGCGCTCAGCGGTTCGTTTCGACGGTACGCGCATCCAGGTAGGATTTGACGGCCCATACCGCCTCGTCGGTAAAGACGCTGCCGTAGGCCGGCATGGTGAAACGGCCTTCGCCATTTTTCTTGCCGTGCAGCGTGATGTCCCTGAAGTATTCGTCGGACTCTTTCAGGCAGGCGGCCTGCTGCTGTGCTGCTGGCATGCCGACGCAATCCCTGGCCAGCGCCAGCAGGTCCGGAGCCACGCCGCCGGATACTGCGTTCAGGCCGTGGCAGCCGGCACAATTGTGCATGTAGCCTTCGCCGCCGATGGCGATGGCCTTCGCGTTGCCCCGGTAGGGATTGGCATCGACCGATGCCTGGCCCAGGGAGGGGAGTCCGCTGGTGTCGATGGGGTGCGGGGTGACGTCGCCGTGGGCCAGTGCCTGCAGCGAAACGGCGATGACCAGCAGTCCGAGCGGCCAGCGGCGCCAGGGGGAGGGAAAATTCATGACTGTTCTCCTGATGGTTCGGTGCCCGTTGACGCCGTACAAGTACGCCAGCATCCGAGCCCGGGGTTGGGGGGCTTCAATGGAATTGAATTTCTACTCGCTGGCGGCAAATCGCTGCCGTACAGGATTTCTGGATGCCCTGGCTGCCAAAGACGATCTGCCGGATGCGCGATTTTTCGACCCCCAGTTCGTGAAGCTTGGCGGCGACGGCGGCCAGTTTTTCTTCCATGATGGCCAAGGTATAGTTCCGGCTCCCGAAATTTTCGGAATGCCCGATCAGTGTCACCGTCCGTTTGGGGTTTTGCCGGAGGTACTGGGCGTGCCTTTGCAGCTTCTGCAAGCCGCCCGGCGAGATGGACGAGTTGCCCTGCGCAAAGTAGATGTTTTGCTCGGACGGCGATTCTGGCGGGCGGGCCCGACTGGGCCGGGGCGACTCATCGGCCGCTCCGGCAGCAGGTTCCACGCTTTCCTCCGGGGCGGATAGGTCCGGAGCCGATTGTGGCGCCGGAACGGCGGCGACCGGCGCCGCCGGCGTGTTTTTCGGCACGCTGGAACAGCCGCTGAGCGACGCCAGAGCAAGGCTCAGCAGCACCCGGACGGCGTGCTCCCTGGCGCTTCGTTCCCGCCGTGTTGATGCCCTGATTTCGGTTGACATCAATTTGCAGCGTGCCCCCGAACTACCTTATTCGCCGGGGTAGGCAATGTCAGCGCGGCGGTTCTTCGCCCAGGCTGCTTCCGTGTGGCCCTGCGCCACCGGCTTTTCGCTGCCGAAGCTGACCGTTTCGATCTGGCTGTCGCGCACGCCGTAGGCGACGAGGCCCTGTCGGGTGGCGTCGGCGCGGCGCTGGCCGAGGGCGAGGTTGTATTCGGCGCTGCCGCGCTCGTCGGCGTTGCCGCGGATCATCACCTTGACGCCGGGGCGGCTGGCCAGGAACTTGCCGTGCGTTTCGATCACCGAAGCGTAATCCTGCTTGATGACATTGCTGTCGAGGTCGAAAAATATGCTGCGCTTGGAAAGCGGATTGGCCGGGTCGCGCAGGGCGGCGAGGTCGGCGGCGGAGAGCCCGCTGGCGGCTGCGGCAACCGGTCGCGGGGTATCCGCGGCGACAACGTTTTTCGGAGCTGCCGGTTCGACATTGCTACCGGTGGTGGAGCAGGCAGCCATCAGGCACACGGCAGAGGCAAGCAGGGTTTTGCTGAACATATGTTTCATGGACGTTTCGTTGGTTAAATTGTCTGGAACCGCTAAGTCGGCAGGTGCCTGATGAACTTAGCGCTAGCGTGGATCCCTAACGCATCGGAGGTGGCATACGGGCATGGATCGCTCATTGCTTAGCATGTCACATGCCAACAGTTGGCTTTTGTAAACCACTGTAAGTAAAGGATATTTTCTGGCAGGTCGATCCGCTGTCGCGATCCGATGTTGCGCTTTGCAACCAATAGCGGTGAGGTCGCGTCAAAAAGAGTGTATTTTCTTGAATCCAAAGCATAAAAAT
The DNA here is from genome assembly GCA_035298985.1 of Azonexus sp. Classification (GTDB taxonomy): domain Bacteria; phylum Pseudomonadota; class Gammaproteobacteria; order Burkholderiales; family Rhodocyclaceae; genus Azonexus. The sequence goes on from DATGXM010000353.1 coordinate 4,008, forward strand.
CCAATGTTTGTGTTGCCATATGCAACGCTTTGCGTTGCAGGAACGAAACGATGAAAGCATTCCGCTCGCTGCATTCGAAGATCCTGTTCGGCTACTCGGCGGTTGGCGTGCTGTTTGTCGTCCTCGTCGTCAGCGCCTTGGTCCAGTTTCGCCTGTTCAAGGAGGAGTTGGCCAAGCAGAAGGAGGTCACGATCTTCTATGACGAATTGCGACATGCCAGACGCCTGGAGAAGAATTTCCTGCTCTATGAGAAGGTCGCCGACCTGGAGGGCGCCCTGGCCCAGGGCGACGCGGCGTTGCTCGCTTTCGACCGGGTCCGCAACATTCCCCTGGCGATCAGTGCGGAGGAGGGGAATGCCGTCGTTTCGTACATCGACCGCCTGCGCGATCTACTGCACAGTGCCCGGACGGACTCGGTGACCCAGGCGCAAATCGATCAGGCCTTTCAAACCGGCAGCAAGGCGCTCCGGGTGGGCGAAAGGCTGCACCAGGAGGCGCAGGAGGCGGTCGAGGCGGCGCTGCAGCGCCATGACGCCTATCTGGTCCATACCATCTGGGCCAGTCTGGCCCTCGGCCTGATTGCCGGGCTGCTGGTGACGCGCAGCGTGGTCCGCCCGCTACGCGAGATCGAGACGAGCCTGAGCAAGGTGGCCCGTGGCGAGGTCGGTCGGGTCGACGGCAACGACTCCGGCGACGAAGTCGAGTCCCTGACCCGTTCGATCAACAATACCCTGCGCGAACTGGAGACCCGTCAGGCCAGCCTGGCCCGTTCATCGCGGCTGGTGGCCCTGGGGACCATGCTGTCCGGTGTGGCGCACGAGCTGAACAATCCGCTCTCCAATATTTCATCGTCGTGCCAGATTCTTCAGGAAGAGTGGTCCGAACTGCCGGAGCCCCAAACCCGCTTGCTGCTCGGACAGATCGACGACCAGGTCATGCGCTCGCAGCGCATTGTCTCTTCCTTGCTCGATTTTGCCGGCAGCAGCACGCTGCATGTCGTGTCCAGGAACGTCTTCGAACTGGTCCACGAATCGCTGGCGCAACTGCGCAACGTCATGCCGCCGCAGGTCTCGCTGAGCATCGATATCGAGGCGCAACTGTCCATCAAGGTCGATCCGCTGCGTTTTCAGCAGGTCCTGATCAATGTCATCAAGAACGCCCTGGATGCCCTTCCCGGCGATGGACGGATCGCCATCCGGGCATGGCGCGAGGCGTTTCCCGAAGGGCGCGGGACGACGCTGGAGATCGAGGACAACGGGGCGGGAATCCCCGCCGAAATCCTGCCGAGGATTTTCGATCCATTCTTTACCACCAAGCCGGTGGGCAGGGGAACGGGCCTCGGCTTGTTCGTGACGCACGAGATCATCAGTCTGCACGGCGGCGTCATTTCCGCCGAGGCGGTGGCCACCGGCGGAACGCGCCTGTGGATGCATATTCCGGATAACCAGGAAGGCGAGGGCGAAAAGGGTGGGTAATCAGCGAATCTTGATTGTCGACGACGAGGAAATCGCGCGCCAGAATCTGCTGCACGTTCTGAAGCGCGAAGGCTATGCCGTCGACGATGCGGCGACCGCCGAGCGGGCGCTCGAGTTGCTGGCCGGTGCCGAGTACCAGCTGGTCCTCACCGACCTGCGCATGCCCGGCATGGACGGCCTCAGTCTGTTGCGGCGGATCAAGGAGCAGAATCTGGCCACCGAGGTGATCGTCATCACGGCACATGCCAGTACCGAATCCGCGGTCGAGGCCATGCGGGCCGGGGCATTCTTCTACGTGGAAAAGCCTTTCCGCCTGGCGGATGTACGCAAAATCGTCCAGGAGGCCTTCGAGAAGAGCGGCCTCAAAATTGAAAATACGGCGCTCAAGGCGGCGCTGTCCAAAGCGGCGAGCACCCACCGGATCGTGGCCAATTCACTGGCCATGGACGACGTGTTGTCCACGGTGGCCCGCGTCGCGCCGAGCGAGTGCTCGGTGCTGATCCATGGCGAAACCGGTACCGGCAAGGAACTGGTCGCCCGCCATGTACATGAGCTCAGCATGCGCGCGGCCAAGCCCTTCATGGCCCTGAATTGCGGCGTGCTGTCCGATGAACTGCTCGCCAACGAGTTGTTCGGCCACGAGCGGGGGGCTTTCACTGGTGCGGCGGCAACCAAGATGGGGCTGATCGAAGCCGCCGAGGGCGGCACACTTTTTCTCGACGAGGTGACCGAAATGTCGCCGGCGATACAGGTCAAGCTGCTTAGGTTCCTGCAGGAGCGCGAGTATCTGCGCGTCGGCGGCACGCAGTTGCAGAAAGCGAATATCCGTATCGTCGCCGCCACCAATCGCGATCCGGAACAGGCCGTTGCCGAAGGCCGCCTGCGCCAGGATTTGTATTTCCGGCTCAATGTCGTCGGCATCCGGATTCCGTCGCTGCGTGAACACAAGGAAGACCTGCCGATACTGACCAGCCATTTCATGAGCCGGTTTGCGAGCTGCATGGGAAAAACGCCGCCCCGCCTCAGTCCGGAAGCCCTCGATTGTCTGCTGGCTTACGATTTTCCCGGCAATGTGCGCGAACTGGAAAATGTCATGGAACGCGCCATGGCCTTGGCCAGCGGTCCGCTGATCGACGCCGCGCTTCTGCCGGAAGCGATCCGGACCGGTCGGCGCTCATCGGGCTCGAAGGCGGCGCCGGAGCGATTGCCTACCCTCGTCCAGCTCGAAAAGGAGCATGTGCTGAAGGTTCTGTCCCGTTGCGACGGCAATCGCGCCCAGGCCGCCAGAATCCTGGGGATCGATCGGGTTTCGCTGTGGCGCAAATTGAGGAGCTACGACGAACTCGGGAGTCAGGAGCCGACCGGGCTGCCCCCCAAGTAGATATGGGCCCGAGCGCTTCCGGTGGCGGCTCGCTCAGACTTCGGCCACCTGGAAGTCGATGCCGGCTCCGTCGACGACAATTTCCTTCACGGCGCAATGGGCGATGCTGTCGAGCACCTTGGCTTTCTGCTCGGCCGTGAAATGCTCGGGGAAGCGGACTTCGCAGCGGAATCTGGCCAGGGTCAGCGGGCCGCCTGGGCCGGCAAACGGCTTGCAGTCGATGGCGATGCCGTCTGCCGGCACGCCGAGTTCCTTGCAGGCCTTCTTGGCAAAGACCGCGGCGCAGCCGGCCAGCGAGGCATAAAAGGCCTCCAGCGGATTCATCAGGGAGCCATTCACGGCATAGCTGGCTTCGTGCTTGGCACTGCTCACCTTGATAAGTGGGGTGTTGTCGACAATGGTGGAATACATGCTGTGCGTCCTGGGGTTGATTTTATCGGCGGCTAAATATTAACGAATGCTTATATATTAAACCGCTAATTCAAAAGGCGCAAAAAAACCGCCGGGGTGGCCGGCGGTTGGGCATGGGGGTGAGGCGAATCAGCCCAGGCGCTGGCGGGCGCGAGCGATGGCTGCCTTGACCTGTTCCGGGGCGGTGCCGCCGATGTGGTTGCGGCTGGCCAGGGAGCCTTCGACGGTCAACACGGCAAAAACGTCGGCTTCGACCTGCGGGCAGAAGGCGCGGATTTCGTCGAGCGTCAGCTGCGGCAGGTCGACGCCCTTGGCTTCCGCCGCCTTGACGGCATGGCCGACCGCTTCGTGGGCGTCGCGGAAGGGCAGGCCCTTCTTGACCAGATAGTCGGCAAGATCAGTAGCGGTGGCGAAGCCCTGGGTCAGCGCGGCCTTCATGTTGTCGGCCTTGACCGTGATGCCCCCGGCCATGTCGGCGAAGATGCGCAGCGTGTCGGTGACGGTGTCGACGGCGTCGAACAGCGGTTCCTTGTCTTCCTGGTTGTCCTTGTTGTAGGCCAGCGGTTGCGACTTCATCAGGGTCAGCAGGCTCATCAGCTGGCCGTACACGCGGCCGGTCTTGCCGCGCGCCAGTTCCGGCACGTCCGGGTTCTTCTTTTGAGGCATGATCGACGAGCCGGTGCAAAAGCGGTCGGCGATCTGGATGAAGCCGACGCGCGGGCTCATCCACATGACCAGCTCCTCGGACAGGCGGCTGATGTGCATCATCAAGAGCGAGCAGGCGGCGGTGAATTCGATGGCGAAGTCGCGGTCGGAGACGGCGTCCAGCGAGTTTTCGCAGACCCCTTCGAAGCCGAGTTCGGCGGCGACGAATTCGCGGTCGATCGGGTAGGTCGTGCCGGCCAGCGCGGCGGCGCCCAGCGGCAGTCGGCTGACGCGCTTGCGGCAGTCGGCGAATCGTTCGCCGTCGCGGCCGAACATTTCGAAATAGGCCAGCATATGGTGGCCGAAAGTCACCGGCTGGGCGACCTGCAGGTGGGTGAAGCCGGGCATCGGCGTGGCGGCTTCCTTGTCGGCGAGGTCTACCAGGGCGCTGCGGAAGGCCTTGAGCAGGACTTGGATGTCGTCGATGGCGTCGCGCAGGTAGAGGCGGATGTCGGTGGCCACCTGGTCGTTGCGCGAACGGCCGGTGTGCAGGCGCTTGCCGGCGTCGCCAACCAGAGCGGTCAGGCGCTTCTCGATGTTGAGGTGCACGTCTTCCAGGTCGATCGACCATTCCAGCTGACCGGATTCGATTTCCTGGGTGACGATGGCCATGCCGCGCTCGATGTCGGCGAAATCCTGGGCGCTGATGATGCCCTGCTTGGCCAGCATCTTGGCGTGTGCCAGCGAACCGCGGATGTCCTGGCGCCACATGCGCTGGTCGAAATCGACCGAAGCCGTATAGCGTTTGACGAGATCGGAGACCGGCTCGGAGAAGCGGCCGGCCCAGGTGTATTGATTGGCGTTGGAAGTCATGACTCTGGTCTAGAATGGGGCAGATCGGCGACGAATTTCGGAGAAACCCGCACAAAGATGACAAGTATACGGCACTTTCCGGCAACCTACCCCTTGCCCGACTGGCGCAATTTCGGGGTCATGCTGCGCGTGCTGCTCGGGGTCAATGGGTTGGCCGCGCTGGCGGCGCTGGTCCAGGCCGCCGACATCGGCAAATGGCTGGACAATTACCTGCAACTGGCCGCCGTCGTCGAACCGCTGCTGCTGATCGAACTGGGCATCCTGTCCCTGCTGCGCGACATGCTGTGGCGCCTGCCCCTGCGCGTCGGGCAGGGATGCATCATCGGCCTGGCCGGTGGCTTGGCGGCCGGCATGTTTCTCTATGCCCGCAGTCTGGCGCTGATCGAAACGGGGGGGGCGCTGCGCGCGGTGCTGCTGGCCATGGCGACGACCATGTTGCTGCTCGGCTATTTCGAATTGCGCTCGCGCGCGCTGTCGCCGGCGCAGGCCGAAGCGCGGCTGGCCGCCCTCAATTCCCGCATCCGGCCGCATTTTCTATTCAACTCGCTGAATGCCGTCCTGTCGCTGATCCGCGCCCGGCCGCAACAGGCCGAGGAGGCGCTGGAATCCTTGTCCGACCTGTTCCGGGCGGCGATGCGCGATCCGGGCGAGATGGTTTGCCTGGCCGATGAAATCGCCTTGGGCCGCCAATACCTGGAGCTGGAGAAACTGCGTCTGGGCGAGCGTTTGAGCGTGGACTGGCGGCTAGGTGACGTCGCCATGGATTTGCCCATACCGCCGCTGATGCTGCAACCCCTGCTCGAGAACGCGGTCTATCACGGCATCGAGCCATCGGCGGAGGGCGGCGTAGTACGTATCGCCATCGACCGCCGTGGCGACGAGCTGCATATCGCCATCGCCAACCCGACCACCGGGCACGCCCAGCATGCTGTTGGCAACCGGATGGCCCTGACCAATATCCGCGAACGCCTTGCCCTGTATTACGATCTCGAAGCCCGCTTGGAAACCGTGATCGAAGACAGCCGCTACGAGGTGCGTATTACTTTGCCATGCCCACAGAAAACCCGCTGAAAATCCTGATCGTCGATGACGAGCCGTTGGCTCGCGACCGTTTGCGTGCCCTGCTTTCCGACCTGGCCATGCAGCTGCCCGGCATGGTTATCGACGAGGCGGCGAACGGCATGCAGGCCCTCGAATTCCTGCGCGACCATCCGGTCGATGTCGTGCTTGCCGATATCCGCATGCCGAGTATGGACGGCATCGAACTGGCAACCCACCTCGGCCGCCTCGAAAAGCCGCCGGCCGTCATTTTCACGACGGCCTACGACAACTACGCGGTCCAGGCCTTCGACCTGAACGCCGTCGATTACCTGCTCAAGCCGGTGCGCGCCCAACGCCTGCTGGCCGCCTTGCAGAAAGTGCCGGTACAGCATCCCGACGCCTCCGTGCTGGCCGGCATCGGCCAGGAAGTGCGCGGCGGCGGGCGCACCCATCTCTCCTGCCATGAGCGGGGCCGGCTGCTGCTCGTCCCGGTCGGCGAAATCCTCTATTTCAAGGCCGATTTCAAATACGTGACGGCGCGTACCGCCGAGCGCGAATACCTGCTCGACGAGGCGCTGACCCACCTCGAAACCGAATTCGCCGACCGCTTCATGCGCCTGCACCGCGCCGTTCTGGTTGCCCGGAGCGCACTGGCCGGCTTCGAGAAAACGGCCGGCGACGATGCCGAGGCCTACGGCTGGGCGCTGCTGCGCGGCATCCCGGAAAAGCTGCCGGTCAGCCGCCGGCAATGGGCGCCGGCCAAGGCGCTGATCAAGAATTCCTGAAACCGATTTCGACGAGACACCGACATGAGCCGCATCTGCCCGCACTGCAACTACGCCCGAAAACCGGACGATACGGCACCGGACTGGCAATGCCCATCCTGCGAGAAGGCCTACGCCAAGGCCGGCGGTGAGCTGCCGCCGCCCAGGTTGCGCCAATACGGCCCGCAGGTGGCGAGCGAGAAGCGCACTGGCGCCGGTCGCTGGCTGTTTGTTGCGCTCGCCTTGGGCGCTGCCTTTTGGTTTGGCCGGCCGCTGGTGCAGCACCGCCTGGCGGCGACCGAACTGGCGTCCAGCAGCCAGCCGGAGGTCCGCCTCTACGCCACCGACTGGTGCGGCTATTGCAAAATGACCCGCGCCTTCTTCGCCGCCAACGGCATCCGCTATACCGAATACGACATCGAAAAAAGCTCGGAGGCGCTCAAGGAACACCAAAAGCTGGGCGGCAACGGCGTGCCGCTGATCGTGGTCGGCGACGAGGTGATCAGCGGCTGGAACGAAGGGGCGCTGCGCCAGTTGCTGGCGCCTTGGGTCAAGGGCTGAGGGGTTTCCGGAAATGCTGTTAGCAACGTATCAAAACTGGCTCCGGCCATCAGCGTTTCGCTGACCTGCGTGGAAACGAGTTGTGACGTTTTCGGCCATGAGCTGACAGTCAGAAGAGCATCACCAAAGCGGACGTGATTTTTCATCCTATGCCCAAACCCTAACGCGTATGGAATTTCCGGGTTGTTATACTGGCAGTGAAAATCCCTAGTGATGGTCAGGCAGTTCCATTCCGCATAGGAGTAGGTTCCGTGGCAAAGTGCAAATATTGTGGTTCTTCAGCAAGTGCTGGCGGTTCCTGCAACAAGAGTCCTTCGGGCGGCCATGTTGTTTACTTACCGGGCAAGTGTATCTACTGCGGCTCTACCGTAAGCGCGGGTGGTTCGTGTTCAAAGAGTCCATCCAAAGGGCACGTATTGGGTGGTGGAATACTGTAACTGCCAACCAGACATGAGATACAGTAGTTCAATGGTTGGTGGAGTTTAGGGTGAGACCGCCTATACCCATTGACGAGCACCCGGAAGTCCTGGAGTTGATGGAAGAGATGTTGCCTGGACTCGACAAAGCATTGGTAAATGAACTCACCGCAGACTACTTGCTAGAAGCGCTCATTTGCATAGATTTTGATGACCTCAACTACGTGCTTATCCGTCCCGGCCCCTCCGTTGCTGGCAAATTGCGCGTATCGAGTGCCGCCGACTTTCAGAGCACTTCAGAGCAACTGCTGAAGCAACTCCTAGAGAAGCGAGCTATAGCCGCGCCACCGAGCGGAGTGCTTGTATTTGTTCGCCTATGCCCTGGTATGCACATTAACCAGGTACTTGAGAATCTCGTTTGCCTGACTGAGACGCTGCCCGAAGCAACGGAGTGCTTCTTCGGATGTTTTTTTGACCCAGACGCTAAAGAAACAAAAATTCAAATTTGTCTGGCTGGCAAGGTGGATTTTTAAACATTCGGTATCGATTGAGAGCATCACTGCAATGTCCCGGAAGACATTTCTATCCTTAATGGGCCATAACAGTTGTTAGGACAATAATGCCGTACATTCCACATCCAATTATCACGAAAGACTACCCCGAAAACGCACAACGCGGAGTAATGATTTGCGGTATCAATTTTGGGTATTCAGATGAAGACAAAAAGCATGAGCTTGCGGGCGTTTTCTCCGAGGCGGAACGGCTTTCTTTCTTTTCGGATAGCGCTGTAAACAACACGCGCTTCAGAAACAGAATTCTGACCTGGTTATCAAGCTGGGATATTGAATTGGCAACGAGTTCGGGCAATGAAACAATGCTGGAGCGTTCATTCTTCCAAACTAACTGGCTAAACACTCAGACTAATAGCATTACAAGTGATAGCGATATCACAACTGCCGTACTGGTGCGAGAAGCGGATGGCGTGCTAAATCTATTGAATGACCGGAAGCCACGTATAATTTTTCTTGTAGGTTCAAGGCTTATCGAGGCTTTGAATGACATAAGTCTGCGGGAGCGTGTCGAATCAATATTTGGAATCCGCTCGGGAAATGCGCTTGTTCATCGCACTAATTCATCGACTGTTTCCGGTAAGCGGTTCAAACTCCTTACCCAGTCGTTTGGGCACACAAAGGTAATTGGCCTGCCTCATGTTCAAACTCGGGGCCTAACGGATGAATACATAGCGAGCTTTAAGCCAATTATTCAAAGCCAATTCCGTTCGTTATGAAACTGTCGCAGATGCCTATCCAGCAAGTAATCAATCGATAAAACCGGTATCAATCGCCAAGCGGATTCGATTTAGTAGACCTGGTGTTGAATGTCCGCTTCGTTGTTGCTCACCCCTTCGCCGCCTGCCGCTACCCGCGCCTGCTGATCAGCCAGCGCGTTGCCGCGGCAGCGGCCGTGGCCGGGAATCCAGTTCGGCGTTGCATGCTGGAGCAAGGCATCGATGTCCCGGCCAGGGAACAAGGCGGCCAGTTGTTCGTCCTGCACGACACCCAACTGCTTGCAGCGAGCCAGGCGGGTGATGGCGTCCTGGTTGTCGGAGAAAAAGGCTAAGCGCTGCCCGGTGAGTAGCCGGGCAGCCTGTTCGAGACCGAAGATGGCGGCATGCAATTCCAGTTCGTTGCTGCCGATCGGGGGCACGCTGCGCGTGACTATCTCGGGTTCTGCCTCGGCCGTCCGATAGAGGATGGCGGCCAATCCGCCGTGGCGCAGGCGGCTGGCGTCGGTGAATAGCAGTCCGTGCTCGGGGAAACGCAGGAGCAGGCGTTCCGGCAATGGGCCGAGGGAGAGGTGGACGATGCGCTCGACTTTCTTTTTTCTGCGTTTGGCCATGCCCGCTAGCCTATGCCGAAAACTATCCGGTGGCCAGAAAGGCGAAAGCCCCGTACCGGGGGGAGTACGAGGCCTTCTGGACGGCCCTTGGGGTCAGGGGGAGGAGAGGGGACCGTCATGGCTGATGTCTGTTCAGCGCATGTGTCGAAGATAAGGGCAGCCTCCCGCCGTTTCAAGTAACGGTTTGCAACAGTGCGTATCGCAATGTGTGCCTAATCCGCTTCTCCCAGCGAACGGGTGACCACTTCCAGCACGTCGCGCGACAGGCCTTGATGGGTGCGGATGCGTTCCAGCGCGGTGCGGGCGTGGTTTTGACGCGTACTGTCGAACTTTTTCCAGCGGTCGAAGCAGCGGGCCAGGCGCGAGGCAACCTGCGGGTTGCGGTCGTGCAGGTCGAGGATGCGGTCGGCCATGAAGGCATAGCCACAGCCGTCGGCGGCGTTGAAGCGGACCAGGTTGGCGCCGAAATTGCGGATCAGCGCATAGATCTTGTTCGGGTTGCCGCTATCGAAGGCCGGGTGGGCGGTCAGCGCCTTGACGGTGGCCAGGGTGTCCGGGCGGCGGCTGGTCGATTGCACGGCCAGCCATTTGTCGACGACCAGGGCTTCGTCTTTCCACTTGGCGTAGAAGGCGGCGAGCGCCTGTTCGCGCTGCGGGCAGACGTCGGCATTGACGTTGGCCAGGGCCGCCAGCGCGGCGAACTGGTCGGTCATGTTGTCGGCGCTTTGGAACTGCTGCAGGGCCAAGTGGCGTACCGCGTCGGTGTTGAGTTCCATCAGGTAGCCGAGGCACACGTTGCGCAGGGCGCGGCGGCCGGCCTGGGCGGCGCTCGGCGCGTAGGCTTCGCTGACGGCGAGGGCGGCGTAGAGGCCGGAGAATTCCCCTTCGAGTTCCTCGGCCAGATGGCGGCGCAAGGCGTTGCGCGCGGCGTGCAGCGCGTCGGGATCAACGGTCTCCATCATCTCGGCCAGCGTGCCTTCGCCAGGCAGGGTCAGCGCTTCGGCGACGAAAGCGGCACCCCGCTGGGCCTGAGTCTGCAGCAGGCGGCGGGCGGCGGCCGCGAAGCTGTCCGGCCAGCTCGGCGATTGTCCGGCGGCGATGGCCCGGGCGGCGTCGAGGATCAGCGTCGACGCCAGGCGCTGCCCGGCTTCCCAGGCGTTGAACGGATCGCTTTCGTGGGCCAGCAGCAGGGTCAGCTGTTGCGGCGTGTAGGCGAAATCGAGGTAGACCGGGGCCGAGAAGTCGCGCAGCAGCGAGGGCACCGGCTCGGCTTCCACGTTATTAAAGACAAAGGATTGCGTGCCGGAGGTGAGCAGTAGGGTGCGTTCGCTATCCGGCAGCAGGCGCCCATCGTCGGCAAACAGCGCGACGCGGATGGGGATCAGATAGGGCGCCGCGTCGGAAGCGCGCGGGTTGGATTGCGCGCAGGTCAGCGTATAGGTACGGCTGTCGGCGTCGAAATGGCCATCCACCGCGACATGCGGCGTGCCCGGCTGGTTGTACCAGCGCATGAATTGCGTGAAATCGAAGCCCGACGCGGCGGCCATGGCGGCGACGAAATCCTCGCAGGTCACCGCCTGGCCGTCGTGGCGGCGGAAGTATTCGTCCATGCCGGCGCGGAAACCGTCGCGGCCGATCAGGGTCTGGATCATGCGGATGACCTCGGCGCCCTTTTCGTAGACGGTGGCGGTGTAGAAATTGTTGATCTCGACGAAGCTGGCCGGGCGGACCGGGTGCGCCATCGGGCCGGCATCCTCGGGGAACTGGGCGGCGCGCAGGCCGCGCACTTCGCGGATGCGGGCGGTCTGCCGGTTGTGCAGGTCGGCACCGAATTCCTGATCGCGGAAGACGGTCAGGCCTTCCTTCAGCGACAGCTGGAACCAGTCGCGGCAGGTGACGCGGTTGCCGGTCCAGTTGTGGAAATACTCATGGGCGACAACGCGGTCGATGTTCTCGAAATCGACGTCGGTCGCCACGTCGCTGCGCGCCAGCACGTACTTAGTGTTGAAGATGTTGAGGCCCTTGTTCTCCATGGCCCCCATGTTGAAATCGCCGACGGCGACGATCATGTAGTGGTCGAGGTCGCATTCGAGGCCGAAGCGTTCCTCGTCCCAGCGCATCGATTTCTTCAGGGCCTCCATGGCGTGCGGGCACTGATCGAGCTTGCCGGGTTCGACGTAGATGGCGAGCTGCACGTCGCGGCCGGAGGCGGTGCGGAAGCTGTCGCGCAGCACGTCGAGCTTGCCGGCGACCACCGCGAACAGATAGGCCGGCTTCTTGAACGGGTCTTCCCAGGTCGCCCAGTGGCGGCCATCGGCCTCGCTGCCGGCGGCGACCGGGTTGCCGTTGGCGAGCAGGACCGGGTAGGTCGCCTGGTCGGCATGCAGCGTGACGGTGTAACGCGACATGACGTCCGGCCGGTCGAGGAACCAGGTGATGCGGCGGAAGCCCTGTGCTTCGCATTGCGTGAAATAGCCGTCGGTCGAGCGATAGAGGCCGGACAGGCGGGTGTTGTGATCCGGCTGGATGCGGACCACGGTCTGCAGCGTGAAGGCTGCCGGCAGGTCGGCCAGGCTCAGGCTGGTCGGTGTCTCGGTGTAAATCGCCGGCTGGCCATCGACGGTCACGCTCAGGGTGGTCAGTTCCTCGCCGTCAAGAACCAGGGCTTGCGGGGCAGCGGCCGGGTTGCGGCGCACCGTCAGCGTGCTGCTGACCGTGGTGCCGTCGGCGCGAATGTCGAAATCGAGCGCAACGGTGTCGATCAGGTAAGCCGGCGGGGTGTAGTCCTTGAGATAGACGGTTTGCGGGGTGTCGGTTTTCATGGGTGATGCTGGGCTGGGGGAAACGCCCGATGATACGTCAAACCCGGGCGCCGCCGTGGCGTCAGCCCGGATTTGACCGGGCCTCAGGTCAGTCGCGCCCGCGGCCGTGGCCGTGCCCGTGGTCGTGGTCGCCGCGGAATTCACGGCGATCGTCGTGGCGGTCGTCGCGATAACCATCCCGGTAGCCTTCCCGGTAACCGTCGCGGCGGTCATAGTCGCGATGGCCATGGCGTTCCTGGTAACGCGGAACGTATTCCCGCTCATACCAGCTGTCGCGGACGAAATAGACGCGTTCGCCGCAGGCGCCATACTCGTGGCAGTGCTTGCTCCAGTGCTTGGCGTGACCCGGCGGGACGCGCAGATAGAGCGGCGGACGGCTCACCGGCACCGGCTGGATCATCACCGGTTGCGGGTAGAGCAGGGCGGGGGCGGGAAAACCGCCGATATCCAGACGGCCGTAGAAGCCGGGTTGGCCGATGCTGATCGAAACCTGGGCCGAAGCCGGGGCACTCAAGGTGGCAGCGGCGGCCAGGGTGGCGGCGATAAGAAGACGTTTCATACGGATGTTTCCTTCGTTGTGGTACTCAAGTAACGACCCAGGGGCAGAGTCTGCCGACATGGCGATTGCAACAAAATGTTATCCGGAGGCCACACAAGGTCTGAGCGCATTCGGCGCCGAGAGTTCCGCTGGGCTGCCTGGCCCCCTAGCGGCGTTGCCACACCTGCCAGCGTTCGCGCCCGGCGAAAACCGGGATGGAGTCGGCCACGGCGCTGTCGGCGATCCGGGTGAAATTGGCCTGCAGCAGCTCGTCGAGTTGTTCCGGCAGGATGCCGAAAGGCGGGCCTTTGGGCTGGTCGCAGAGGAAGAAATAGCCGGCGAGCAGCGCGCCGGCGGGCAACAATTCGGCGACCCGTCGGCCCCAGTCGGCCCACAGCTTGCGCGGCAGGGCGCAGAGGAAGGCGCGTTCGTAGATCAGGTCGAGCGGCTGTGTCGGCTGGTAGGTGAAGAAGTCGGCGCAGACCAGATCGACCGGAGCGTCGCCCAGCACTTCGCGGGCGCGGGCAACGGCGGTCGGCGAGAAATCGAGCGCGGTGACCGGCCAGCGATGTTCGGCCAGATGGACGGCTTCCCAGGCGCTGCCGCAGCCCGGAATCAGGGTGGTCAGCGGCCGGGATTGGGTCGCGACGAAGGCGGCCAGGGCATCGGGGACCTTGCCGGCATCCCACGGCGTAACGCCTTCGCTGAAGCGCTTGGACCAGAAATCGGGATGTTCCGGGCGTTGTTCCGGCGGCTTGATCGGGTCGTTCATGGGGTCTTCAGTGCGCGGACCGACTGCTCGATCGCCTCGTCGAGGTAGCCCTGGTAGAAATCGGGAATCCGCGTGCCGACGATGGGCGCGGCGAGCGGGCGGCCATTCGGCCCGTAGAAGGCGACCACCGGTACCAGCTTGATCTTCTGGCGGCTGGCGAAGGCGGCATGCGTCGTCGCCTGGCCGCTGAAGTCGGTCAACGCGCTGTCGCGATCCTGGGCGATTTCGCGAATGACCAGCGGCCGGCGTTTGGCATCGGCGGCCAGCGGTCCGAGATAGTCGCGCTTGACCGCTTGGCAGAACTTGCAGTCGGCCCGGCTGTAGAGGACGATCAGGGGGGCGCCGGCACGAGCGGCGCGTTCGGCGTCGGCGCGCAGATCGGTGGCGGCCAAAAGCTCGGATGCGGCAATGGAGGGCATGGGTGCCCATGCTAGAATCAGCCCTCCAAATAGCCCTGCCCATAGCCTGATCATGTCCCGTCCTTCCAAGATCGTCATTGCCTCCCGCGAATCCCGTCTGGCCATGTGGCAGGCGGTGCACGTTAGAGATCGCTTATCGAGTTTAAATCCGGGGGCGGAAGTTGTCATTCTCGGCATGACCACCAAGGGCGACCAGATCCTCGACCGCCCGCTCGCCGACATCGGCGGCAAGGGCCTGTTCATCAAGGAACTCGAAGTCGCCATGCAGGAAGGCCGCGCCCACCTCGCCGTGCATTCGATGAAGGACGTGCCCATGGTGATGCCGGAAGGCTTCGTGCTGGCCGCCATCTCGGCCCGCGAAAATCCGCGCGACGCCTTCGTCTCGAACCGATACAAAGGCCTGGACGACCTGCCGGCCGGCGCCGTGGTGGGCACCTCCAGCCTGCGCCGCGAAGCCATCCTGCGCGCCAAGTATCCGCAGCTGGTCATCAAGAGCCTGCGCGGCAACCTCGATACCCGCCTGAAGAAGCTCGATGCCGGCGAGTACGACGCCATCATCCTGGCCGCCGCCGGCCTGATCCGCCTCGGCCTCAAGGACCGCATCAAGTCCGTGCTGACCCCGGAGCAGTCGCTGCCGGCGCCGGGCCAGGGCGCGCTGGGCATCGAACTGGTCGCTGGCGACCAGGCGATGGCTGCCGTCGTCGCTCCGCTCAACGACGCCGAGACGGCCCACTGCGTCAAGGCCGAACGCGCCTTCTCGCGCGCCCTGGGCGGCTCCTGCCAGGTGCCGCTGGGCGGCTACGCGGTGATCGACAACGGCCAGCTCTGGCTGCGCGGTTTCGTCGCCACGGCCGACGGCAAGGAAATGGTCAGCGCCGAACTGCGCGGCAACCCGGCCGACGACGAAGCGCTCGGCCTGCAACTGGCTGCCGAACTGCGCGCCAAGGGCGCCGACGCCATCCTGGAAAAGCTCGCCCACTGCCAATGAGCGGCCCGCTGGCCGGACGC
>DATGXM010000354.1:0-15906 GCA_035298985.1 Azonexus sp.
GATTTCGGCTACGAGCCGGAGCGGCAGATCCTGCGCGACGTCAGCTTCAGCATCGCGCCGGGCGGCACGGTAGCGGTGGTCGGCGGCAGCGGCTCGGGCAAATCGACGCTGGCCCGGCTGCTCTTCCGCTTCTACGATGTCGGCGCCGGCCGCATCAGCATCGATGGCCAGGACCTGCGCACCGTATCGCAGCAGAGCCTGCGCGCCGCCATCGGCATCGTCCCCCAGGACACCATCCTGTTCAACGACACCATCGCCTACAACATCGCCTACGGCCGCACCGGCGCCAGCCTCGACGAGGTGATGGAGGTGGCCCGCGCGGCACACGTGCATGACTTCATCACCAGCCTGCCGGAGGGCTACGATACCGCGGTCGGCGAGCGCGGCGTCAAGCTGTCGGGCGGCGAAAAGCAGCGCATCGCCATCGCCCGGGCCATGCTCAAGAACCCGCCGATCATGGTTTTCGACGAGGCCACGTCGGCCCTCGACACCCGCGCCGAGCGCGCCATCCAGGACGAACTCGACCGCCTGGCCGAGGAACGCACGACGCTGATCATCGCCCACCGCCTGTCCACCATCGTCGACGCCGACGAAATCCTGGTCCTCGAACATGGCCGCGTCGTCGAGCGCGGCACCCACGCCGCGCTGCTGCGCCAGGACGGCGTCTACGCCCAGATGTGGCAATTGCAGCGTCAGGAGCGGGAACTGGAGCAGACCGAGCAGGACCTGGGGAATGCCGTCCCGCCGCTGACCGCGACGACGCCCTAGCGCACCGAGCGATACATCGCGGTACGGGCCCGCTTGCTCATCACCACTTGCCAGAGCTGTCCCTGGCGGGCACGGAAGAAGCCGGCGCAGCTCAGCAGGTAATATTTCCACATCCGGTAGAAACGTTCGCCATATTTACCGCGCAGCGCCGGCCAGGCCCGTTCGAAATTCTCCCACCACGCCATCAGCGTGCGGTCGTAGTCGGGTCCGAAATTGTGCCAGTCCTCGATCAGGAAACGTCCTTCGACGGCGCGGGCGATTTCGCTGGCGGAAGGCAGGTGGCCGTTGGGAAAGACATACTTGTCGACCCAGGGGTCAACCGCACGGCTGGTCACATGGTTGCCGATGGTATGCACCAGCAGCAGGCCCTCGTCTTCCAGCACACGGTCGATGACGGCGAAAAAGGCGGCGTGGTTGCGCGGACCGACGTGTTCGAACATGCCGACCGACACCACCTTGTCGAAACGGCCGGCGAGGTCGCGGTAGTCGATCAGCTCGATGCGCACCGGCAGCCCGGCGCAGCGCGCCGCGGCGAACTTCTGCTGCTCCCTGGAAACGGTAATGCCGACCACCTCGACACCGTAGTGGCCGGCGGCGAAGCGGGCCAGCCCGCCCCAGCCGCAGCCGATGTCGAGCAGGCGTTCGCCGGGCTTCAGTTCGAGCTTGCGGCAAATCAGGTCGAGCTTGTCGTGCTGCGCCTCGTCCAGCGTCCGGGCACGCTGCCAGTAACCGCAGGAATAGCTCATGGTCGGGTCGAGCATGGCCTCGAAAACGTCGTTGCCGATATCGTAGTGATGCTCGCCGGGCACGAAGGCATGCCGCCTGGACTGCGGATTGACAAGCAGCCGGCGGGCTGTGGCGCCGAGCCGGCGCAGATTCAGCCAGCGCTCGATGCGGCGGTCGGCGTCGATGCTGAGCAGGCGGTGGAAAAGCTGGTCCAGGCGCTCGCATTCCCACCAGCCGTCCATGTAGGCCTCGCCGAAACCGAGCGAGCCTTGCACGGCGACGCGCCGGTAGAAGCGCCGGTCGGTGACGGCGATGTCCCAGGGATCGCTGCCATTGAAACGGAAACCGGATTCGGCAGCCAGCCGGTGCAACAGCCCGGGCGGACGGATGGCAGGGGAATCCGGGGAAAGCGCCTTGGCAGACGCGAGATGCTGCTGGCTAGGCTGCATGGGGAGGGCCTCCGTGACAGACGCGGGCTGCAGGGCTCGCTCGCCGACGCGGAGCCGGCCCGGCACACCGGCGCCCGCCGGACGATAGCGAACCAGCGTAAGCCGACGCCGGCCCGGCCGCCCATACCGGATTTCCTGTATTTCGGACTACGCAGAAAACCCCGGACAACCGTACGCGAGAACAGCGCCCGCCGGCCGCCGAAGCGGATGCCGCAGGATGGATGCCGCAGGATTTATGGCCTGGCCGCCCGGCCGGCGTTCAGGAGCGGATCAGCTCGGGACGCATCGCCTGCAGGACAGGGCGTTCAAGCTCCGCCTGGCGCGCCTCGCGCGCCAGAGCCCGCAGGAAGGCGGCGATGGTGTTGGCATAGACCTCGTCGTAGCACGGAAAGGCGCCGCTGACCCCGACCACGATGCCGTCCAGCCAGACGCCGCCGGCGAGCAGGGTATCGCCATCGCGCAGCAGATGCGGCGACAGTTCCTGCAGGCGGTAACTGTCCATGCCCGACAGCCAGCTCGAACGGGCCTTGGCCCGGGCGAAAGCGGCATAATCCGCATCCCAGCGCTGACGCTCGCCGAAGGCGTGCTCATGCAGGATGGCCTCCTCGAAGGCGACCTGACCGGGCCGCAGGCCGGGATTCATGATCACGATGTAGAGAAAACCGCTGCCGACCACGTTGGGATCGGTCAATCCCGCCTCGAGCAGGGGCGTGGCGAACTCGATGGCCTGGCGGGCAGCCTTCAGGTTGACGTAGTGGCTGCCGACGGACTGGTCGGGATAGGTAATGGGAGGAAAGCTCATGGCGCGTCCAAACATGCAGGGGTCACTGCTTTTGAGAGCATTTGGCGGACCAGGTTGCATAAATGATGGCATGCCGGACATGTGCCGGGGCATGCCGATTGCTCGCCTGCCGGTCGACATTGGATGCAGAGGAGTCAACCATGCCCAGCAAACACGAAGCCCCCAACCCGATCCAGGTACAGAAATACCTGGGCGGCCTCGATTACCCGGCCAAGAAGCAAGACATCGTGCAGAAAGCCCGGCAAAAGGGCGCTGACCACGACATCCTGCAGATCCTGCAGAAAATTCCCGATCAGGAATATGCCAGCCCGGTGGCGCTGTCCCGGGAGGTCAGCAAGATTCACTGAGGGCGAGACGCCATCCCCGCGCCCGCAGGAAGTTCGCAGGGGAAGCGGGAACGACGGGTTTCAGGATTTCCCTAGCGCCTCGCGCTGCTCGCGGAGAGCTGGCCGGTCGATGGCGGCAGCCAGCAGGTCGATGTCACCGGCGCTCACGCCGCAGTCGGCGAAATGCGCCTTCCAGCCGGCCACCGCGGCGACCACCCGGCTCGCCTCGGCGAGTGCCTGGGCGCGATTCAGGCCGAACAGCCGTGCTTCGCTGAGGGCGTTGTCCAGCGTCGAGTCGTTGGCCTGCAGGCCGACCCGCATCTGCTGGTAGCCCAGCGACTGGGCGGCCGGCAGCACGTCGAAGGCGGGGGCCAAGCGGTAATGGCCGCCGGTATCGACCAGCAGGGCGTGGTTCTTCTCGTGGTCGTCGGTGTTGTCGATCAGGATGTTGAAAACCATGCGCCGGAACAATTCGCGCATCTGGTCGAGATAAAGGCCGCCCGCTACCACGCCGCGCCGGCGAAGCAGTAGCGCCAGCTCCGGATAGCCCATCTCCTTCTCGCCGGCGGCACGCAGTGCGACGTGGGCGCTCAAGGCATGCAGGCGCCGGCCCCCGTCCCGGTCGAAGCGCTGCACGGCCACGGCATGCCCCTGTGGCAGCGGCACGGCGCGCGTCGCGGCGACCTCGATCCCGGCGCGGGCGGCCAGCGTCATGCTGGCGTGCTCGACGAGCGGCGCATCGAACGGATCGCCTTCACCGAACTTGAGCACCCATTGCCGGCCGTCGATGTCGAGCAGGGCCTTGGGCCGGGCACCGCCCAGCGTACCGGGCGCCAGCAGGCGCTTCTGCCCGGCGGGCACCGGCTCGCCGGCGATGATACGGCGCACCAGTTCGTGCAGTTCGCCGACATCGCCCAGCGAGGGCAGGGGACCGTGCCAGCGCGGCTGGTAGGCGCTCGCGGACAGAGAGACGCCAAGTGCGCCGAATCGCTCGTCTCCGGCGAAAAACAGGTATTCGAGCAGCGACAGCCGGGCCGGCTTGTCGAGGTAGCGGATGACGCGTTCGCCCCAGCGGTCGGGGCGCGCATCGTCCACCGCACCGACGACCCCGTCGCGTTCGGGCAGGAACTCGATGTCGCGCAGCGGCAGATCCTCGCTCAGGGCAAAGCCCTGCGCCAGCCAGTCCGGGGCGTAGCGCAGCGAGACGCCGCGCAGCGACTTGACCAGGGTCAGCGTGCCGACCAGGCGCGGCGCCGCAGGATCGGCCAGCCACCACAGATAGAGGTGATCGCCGGGCCGGTAGGTCGTTGCGGGCAGCGGCTTCATGCGCCCTCGTCCTTGGCGCCGGTTTCCGGACGGCGCTGCGAGCGTCGGCGGGCCTGCCGCACTTCCTGCTCCAGCGCACCATGGTCGAGCGCCGGGTCGGCCAGTTCGGCCAGCGCCGCGACGCGCCCTATCATCCACAAGGCGGTTGCGTAGATGCCGGCAGCGACACCGGGATCGCCGCGCTCCATGCGGGTCAGCGTCGGTACCGAAACGCCCATGCGCTGGGCCCAGACTTGGCGCGACTCCCGCCGCCGCTTGCGGGCGACCGCCAGATTCTCCCCCAGATCGACCAAGGCGGTGGTCACCGCGGGCGGCAAACTGGACAAGGCGAGTGAGGGTTTAGGCATAACGTTGATATGCTGAAAATTAGGAAAATAATAACATGATTATTATTTTTTACCAGGGAAATGCCTTAACCTCGCCAACCGTGGCGAACGCATCGCCGGCTTCGACGTGTCTCGATAAATGCGCTATCAAGCTGGGTTCATGGCCTGCCGGATCAGCTTGGCAGCCGTTTTCGGGCCATGCTGTCCGGTAATGCGCACGATTTTGCCGTCCAGCACACCGTAGGAGGTCAGGAAAAATGCGATCTGCTCGCGCAAGGCCGCCGGGATGTCCTTGAGCCGGCGCAGGGTGGCGTATTGCCGGGAAGCAAGCGGCACGGCCAGGATGCGATCATTGCGCACGGTCCTGCCATGCTTGTTGACCTGTTCGGCCGTCAGGGCGCCAATGAGCCGGGCGGGTACGACACAACCCGTCGCCGTGCCCGCCTCGGCAACCAGCAGGATATCGACCGGATCACCATCGTCAGCCTGGGTGCCGGGAACGAAGCCGAAATCGAAGGGAAAGATGAAGCCTTCCGGCAAATACTTGCCCAGCGCAAAAGTATCGAATTCGGCTTCGTACTTGAGCTTGCAACGGGAGCCGGCCGGCGTTTCGACCACGACGTTGATCGCCTCGTCGTCGCGGAAAGGCGGCAATTGGTCAACAGACATGGCGTATCGCGTGATGGTCGATCCGCCATGAATAATGCCGCAGCCCGGATTGCTGCCGGCGAATGAACGACCCGTCGCGGGGAAAAGCCGTCAGTGCTTGGCAGCGCGGAGCGCTTCGAAGCGTTCGGCCATCCGTTCGCCCAGCTCGGCCAGGTCGAGCGACGACTGCTTGACCTTGCGGAACAGTTCGCCTTGCTCTTCCTTGATGTGATGCTTCACATATTCGGAAAGCACCTTGATGGTGGCGTCGAACATTTCGCCGCCTTCCTCGTCGCTTTCGATCTGGGCGATCAACTCCTTCATCATCGCGTGCTCGACCGTCGCTTCCGGCACCAGGGTCTTGTCTTTCAGTGCTGCCTTGACCTCGGGGTAGAAAATTTCCTCTTCGACCTGGGCATGCACGGTCAGCGCTTCGCAGATTTCCGTCGCCAGTTTCTGTTTCTTGCTGGCGGTATGGGCTTCCTCGAATTCCTCAAACATCTGGGTGACTTTTTCATGGTCGGTCTTCAACAGCTCAAGGGCGCTTTTTTCCTTGGCATGTGCTTTTGTCGTGCTCTCGGTTTTTTGTTCGGATCTCATGGCAGTTCCTTTCTCAATGAATGCACTATCAAGTTCGTCGCTCGCGGGTATTTGGCCATCTCACCGCCCACCGGCCGTTCCACCCGCCCGTCCTCATAGCAGTCCGTATGCCCGTCGGCGCTCAGGCTCCGCCGATGCCAGCGATGACATAGCCGGTGCCCTCGCACTCCGGACAGTCCTCGTCTTCGACCTTGCCGCTCCCGCCGCAGTGGCGGCAAACGACCTGGCCAGTCCCGGGGGTGCCTTCGGGCGCTTCATCGCCCGGGCTCATACCACTGGTAAAACGCTGGGGCGGCTGGGAAGCCGGCTTTCTGGAAGTATCGTCGGACATGATCAGGACTCCTGCGCACAGTGGTAACCCCTTCCCGGCAGCAAGCACTGTTCCCACCGCGGGTTTCGGGCATCCCTCTACTCTGCCCAAACGCCGATGCTCGCCGAATCCGACGGTGCCGCGATGCAATTCTTACAGCGCATACGCCGACTTTACCGGCGCTGCCGTCTCCTTCCCCGGGAGCGCCGACTGCAGGCAGGTAGGCGTTCCGGCCCCTTTTCCGGCAAAGGAGAATCAAGATGCCAAGCACCCAAAGCAGCGCCCTGCAGGGCAAGAAAATCGCCATGCTGATGACCGACGGCGTTGAAGAATCCGAATATATCGAGCCCCGCAATTTCCTCGAGCAGCACGGCGCACAGACCACCCTCGTCGCACCGAAACCGTCGGGCAGCGAGTTGCAGGGATTCCACCATTCCGCGCCGGCCGGCCGCTTCCCGGTCGACCTCGACGTCCGCGACGCCCGGCCCGGCGATTTCGATGCGCTGGTCCTCCCCGGCGGCGTCGCCAACCCGGACCGCCTGCGCCTGAGCACCGAGGCCATCACCTTCATCCGCGAATTCGCCCGCGAGGACAAGCCCATCGCGGCGATCTGCCACGGCCCATGGACACTGATCGATGCCGGTATCGTCAAAGGCAAGCGGGTAACCAGCTGGCCCAGCCTGAAGGAGGACCTGCGCAACGCCGGGGCGGAGTGGACCGACGAACCGGTAGTCGTCGACGGCAAGCTCGTTACCAGCCGCAAACCGGAGGACATTCCGGACTTCGACCAGGCCATTCTCAATGAACTGACCGGCGGCGCCACGGAAGCCACGGACCTGAACGTCAGCGAAAGCCAGCACAACGTGCAGGAGGAACCGGGCAGCCAGCTCACCGGCTGAACGATGGTCGGCCCGGCAAAAACGGCGGAAGGCCGCGGGCGATGGTCGCAGAAGGTCACAGAAGGAAGCCATGCCCTCGACCTCGAGCCGGGCGTCTTTTCGCTGCCTGACCCTCGGGAAATCGCCCGTTCGTTGCAGCGCTCCGCCTTGCGTAGCCGGCAACGCAAGGCCGAGCCTTTCCAGTCGGCCATGTCGATGCTGAACTTCTACGTCAACCGCGCCGGCCGTAAGCTCCCCGCGGAACGTCGCCGCTGCCTCGAAGCGGCCAAGGACGAACTCCGGGCACTCTACGGCAGGCCGCGCCAGGGATAGCCGTGGTGGCAGGTAGTCAGCCCGTACCTCGCGTACTTCCCCGTTAATTGACGAAAGTAGCAACCGGTGGAGGGTTTTCCTTTCATGCCTCTTAATTGCCTGATAATTGTTATTATCGTGTCTGCGTTTATTGTGTTTTTTCGGCATAATACAAACTTCAGCACGCTTCCGGAGCTTCTCCATGCTTCCGCCAACCCGTCGTTTCGAAACCGATTGCCGTTACTACGTGTTGTGTTGCAGTCGCGATTTGTGGGGCGAACTCGTTGTTTCGCGATATTGGGGCGGCAAGGACAGCCGGCGTGGTCAGCAACGTCATGAAGTGGTAGCCAGTGCCGCCGTTGCCGAACAGCGTTTCGCCGCGGTCATCCGACAGCGCCAGCGACACGGTTATCACGAGGTGGCCGGCTGATGGCGCAACATGCCGAGGTCCTTCTGCCGGCAAGGCATTTCACCCGGGTCGATTTCACGGCGCTGCGGGCCTGGTTGAATCGGCTGCCGGTGCACCAGATCAGCGCGCTGTATTACCACGAGGACGATCTGCTGGCGCTTAACTGCAGCACCGACGCGCAGTTGCAGAACCGGTTGGAGGAATTGCGCGATCGCTTGATCGAGCTTGCCATCGAGCACAATCCCCATGTCGCCGATCTGCTCCGCAATGCACGTCGGGGCGGCGCCTGGTCGGGCAAGCTGGTCAATTTCCTGGTCCAGGCCGCGGATGCCCAGTTCAGCAAGCCGAAACGGAGCGACCCGGTGTCGGCGTGGTTCCGGCCATCGGTCGCACGCCTGTTGCGGGCCGAAGGCGCACGCAGCCTGGCCGATCTGATGGCCCTGATTGCCGTGCGCGGCAAGGGCTGGTGGAAACCCATTCCGCGCATCGGGGCCGGCAAGGCTGCACGCATCGTTGCCTGGCTGCAAAGCCAGGGCGGGGACATCGGCGAACTCGCGCTGGGTGCCGACGTTGTCCCCGAGCCATCTTCCTGTGTCGTCCTTCACCCCGGCCAAAACGAACTGGTACCGATCGAGCGCATACTGCTCCCCACCGGCCTGGATGGCCACGACGGCCGCAATCGCCAGGCCGGGCTCTGCCTGATTTCGGCGCGCCATGATCGCGACGCAATCGATGCCTACCTCTACAAATTCCGCGCCCAGGAAAAGACCCGCCGTGCCTACCAGAAGGAAATCGAACGCTTCCTGCTCTGGTGCATCACGATGCGCGGTACGCCCATGTCCTCGGTTCTGCAGGACGATTGCGAAGCCTACAAGGATTTCATCGGGGCCATTCCGGAAAGCTGGATAGGACAGAAGCGGAAGCGTCACGAA
Organism: Azonexus sp.; assembly: GCA_035298985.1. GTDB lineage: Bacteria > Pseudomonadota > Gammaproteobacteria > Burkholderiales > Rhodocyclaceae > Azonexus. The sequence continues at coordinate 8,813 of DATGXM010000354.1, forward strand.
GCAGGATGGCGCCCCTTCGCCGGCCCCTTGTCGCCGTCGAGCCAGCGCTATGCCATCCAGGCCATCCGCCTTTTCTTCAACTGGCTGGTCAATGTCCGCTATCTGGGCGGCAACCCGTGGATGACGGTCGCCGATCCGCGGGTCGCGACGACCATCCACCCCATCCAGATCGACAAGGCCTTGCCGGAAACCCTGTGGTCGAAACTGATAGCCAGCGGCGGCCTGATCGACCAGTTGTGCACCACCCCGGATGAGGTGCTTCGCCAGCGCTATCGATTGCGCGGGGCGACCGCCCGGCTTTCGATGTCGGCCCAATTCCGCCTGGTGCGGGCTGCCTTGCTATTGATCGGCGATACCGGGATTCGGCGCGAAGAGGCGGCCTACGCCACGCGCGACAAGCTCAAGCCGCTGACGGATACCCCCGATATGTGGGAACTGGATGTTCTCGGCAAGCGCAACAAGTGGCGGACGGTATTTCCGTCGAAACGGGCCATCGACGCCCTGCGCGCCCATTGGGCCGATCGCGGCAGCGACTTCACCTACGGCCTGGGCGAAGTCCCCCTGCTGTCACCCTTGATGGCCCCGCCGACAGAAAGTGCGCAGGCCAAGCATTTCGATGGCGAGCAGCAGTTGCAGGAAAGGGGATTTTCGGTGGATGGCCTGTACCAGGTCATCAAGACGGCGCTGCGCCGAATCGCCACCGACGAAACCTTCCCGCTCGACGAAGGGGAACGCCGCCAGTTGCTCCGGGCGGCGCCCCATGCCTTCCGCCACACCTTCGGCACCCACGCGGTGGCCAGTGAAGTCCCTCTCGATGTCGTGCAGAAAGTCCTAGGCCACGCCAGCCTGCAGACGACAACGATCTATGTCCAGGCCGAGAAAAAGCGCAGCATCGCCGAACTGGGAAAATTCCTGAAAAATACCTAGCGCGGTATCCGGAAGTGCGCCGCCTTATCCGGTGCTCGCCAGGTGGATTGAACCTGAAGGATGCTTCGGCGGCGCATAGTAACAATGCAACACCTCCCGGCAAGCGATCAAAAGAAAACGCCCCACGGAAGGGGCGTTCTCGGGCAAGACAAGATTTAGACTCTAAATCTTCAAACCAGCAGATCATCCAGATTGGTTTCAATCAGCTTTTGCAGCTTCTCGATATTCAAGCCATCGGCCTGGATTTTGGCTTCACGATCCGTATAGGTGAGCTTGATCGGCGAGCGCAGGCCAGGCCGGGTTATCTTCACGAAATGGCTGCGCCGCATGCGCAGCGATCCGGATTTCAGCTTGGCATCGATCCACGCCTCGATGCGGTTCTGTTGCAGCTTGCCGGCAGCCAGTTGCATCAGTGCCTCGGTGAATAGATCCGGTTCGGCCGACGCGACATCTTCGAGCTTGCGCGCCGCATCGTAGCCAATCAGATTCGGATTGGCTTCCAGGATGGCCTTGGCGCCGGCCGGGAAGGAATCGAAGGCTTTCATCTGCGAGACCTGGGCCGGCGATACGCCTAGAACCACGGCAATTTCGCGACCGGTTTTGCAGAAACCCTTGTCGGCAAGCATTTTTGCGTGCTTGTAGCGCTCGTAAGCGCCGAGTTCCTTGCGCACGAAGTTGTCGGAAGTCAGCGCCATGGCGGCTTCGGCATCGGTCATCGGCTTGATTTCCACCGGCACCGTGGCATGGCCAAGACGGCGACAGGCTTCAAAACGATGGTGTCCGGCAATGATCTCGTAGCCAGTGTCTACCGGGCGAACGACAATCGCGCTGATGACGCCGGATTGCTGGATGCTTTCCATCAGCTGCTCAATGTAATCCGGATCGGCAACCGATCTGACCTGATAGGCAGAGTGGCGGATTTCCGAAACGGGCAGGAATTTAGAGTCTAAATCCTTGCGCTGGGATTCCTTGAGCAGGAACTGCGGAACCTGGACCGGCTCCACGACCGCATCGATGGTCGAACCGCCGTTTTCCGCCAGCACCTCGTCTATGCTCTTGGACGGGCCGGCCGGCGGATGGGTCATGACCATGCCGGCGCTGGCCGGTTTTGCCGCCTCTCGTTGGGCGCGGGCCAACGCCATGAAATCCTCTTCGCTGCCGCCTTTTTTTGCCTTGGCCATTACTCAATCACTCCCATCCTGGTCAGCAGGGCTTTTGCCACCGAACGCAATTCGTCGCTGGCATCGCTGGTCGGCTTGGCCAGGCACAGCGGCGGCAGGTCTTCCTCTTCGGACAGGGTCTTGGGGAATTCTTCCGAACGACGGATCACATTGTCCAGCAGGGCGCCCGGGTATTCCTTCGACAGCACCGACATCTGGTTGATGACGCGCAAGCGGTTCGGCGTATGGAAGTTGCCGACCACCAGCAACTCGGGCGAGCGGCCGACGTCGTCGCGCATGTCGTTCAACACCGACGACAGATAGGAGATCGCCTTGGTCGAGAATTTTTCCATGGACACCGGCGAGATCACGAAGTCGCTGGCCAGCAGCGCGCCGCGCGTCATGCGGTTCTTGGCCGGGGCGGCATCGAACAGGATCAGGTCGTAGCCGGTCAGGTCGAAATCCGGGTTCTTGCCGGACAGGCCTTCCTGTACCAGGGCTGCGATCTTCAGGTCGCTCTTTTTCCCTTCGAGCGCATCGTAAGTCAGGATGGTGTCGAGCCGGTCGAGCGTCAGGTCGGCCGGAATGATGTGCGGGCCATGTTCGCCGAACGGCTTCTTGATCACGTCCTTCAACGCGGAGCGGCCGTACGGCCAGCCCGGGATCAGGTTGCCGAAGTGGTTTTCGACGACCTTCTCTTCCGGCATATTCAGTTCGGCCGCTTCCTCGAGGGTCAGTTCGGAGTCGTAGCCGAAGGCCAGCGTCAGGTTGGCCTGGAAGTCGAGGTCGATGACCAGGGTCCTGATCCCCATCAGCGGGAACAGGCAGGAAAGATTGGCCGCGATGGTGGTCTTGCCGACCCCGCCCTTCGGCGCGTAGATCGTGGCAATCACCTTCTTCCTGATCTTGGTCTTCTGGCGGTGGGCCTGGCGCCAGGCAGCCAGGTCGAACACATTGTCCAGCGAGAACTGGCGGGTACGCGGGCCATTTTCCTGGCGTTCGACCTCGATGCCGGATTCCTCGATGTGACGGCGCACGGAATCCACCGTGGTTTCCAGCAAATGAGCTACTGCCTGAACCTTTAGCTTGCGACTCATGGTTACTCCTAGAATTCCAATAGTTCGAACTATACCCGGCGCAATTTATCGATGCAAGGATTTATCAATGCATCTGTGTTTTTTCCTTGCATCACGTTTTTTATGGTGCTATTCTCCGCCACCATGCGCTGAAGAACTCCTGAAATCGAGAGCGAAATGGACGAGCACTACACTGTGGAAAGTTATCGGGACTATCTGATCAAGAATGGTCTCGATCCGGCTATTGCCGCCCAGGTCGCCGAGAAGACGAAAGGGCCATCTTCGGCCAAGCTGGCTGACACCCTGCCCACGCTGAAGGATGCCGAGCCAGCGGCTGCGACCGCCGAACCGGGGCTGACTGAGCCCCCCCCAGCGACGGAAGAAGCGAAGAAACCGCGCGTCGCCCGCAAGAAATCGACCTCTCCGGAAACCTACGATTTCCGCAGCGCCAAGCCGGTCCCATCGTGGATACGCGAGGTCATCGAGACCCACCTCGCCATCGAGACCGAAGACGCCAAGAAAGCCGGCGCGCTCGGCTTCATGGCCCGCGCCCTGGTCATCGCGACCATGCCGTACAAGGACCAGAAAAACCCGGACGGCACGCCCAAGGAATCCTTCACGCGCCAGAATGGCGATTTCAAGCTGCGCATCGTCGCCGGCTACGATGGCGGCATCCCTTTCGGGATCTATCCGCGCCTGCTGATGAGCTGGGTGACGACGGAAGCGGTGCGCAAGCAGTCGCCAGTCATCGAACTGGGCGACTCGCTGAGCGTTTTCCTGCGCGATGTGCTCGACCTGCGCAGTACCGGCGGCGGCAAGCGCGGCACGGCAACCCGGGTGTCGGAGCAGATGCGGCGCCTGTTCGGCTCGCTGATCACGGCCCAGTATTCCGGCACCCAGGAAAAGCGCGGCTTCGTGATGAAGAACGTGCTGATCGCCGACGAGCTCGAAGTCGACGAGAGCGAGGAAAACGCGCTATGGACGCCGCAGAAGGGCCACGAAGCCGGGACCTGGCGCTCGAAGGTCAAACTGACCAACAATTTCTTCCAGGAATGCATCGCCAACCCGGTCCCCATCGATCTGCGCGCCTTCAAGGCCCTGCGCGGCTCGCCGCTGGCCATGGATCTCTACACCTGGCTGACTTACCGCATGAGCTACGTGCAGTCGAATACCCGCCCGATCACCTGGGAAGCGCTGATGCTGCAATTCGGCAGCGGCTACGGCAGCATGGCGAATCCGTCGCCGACGGCAATCAAGCAGTCCGTGCTGGATTTCAAGAAGAACTTCCTGCGCGCCCTCAAGCTGGTCCATACGGTGTATCCGGAAGCCCGTCTGACCTACAACGATTCCGGCCTGATCCTGATGCCGTCGCCCACGCACGTCACCGCCCTGGCCAACAACGAGAACAAGTCGGATCGGCAGTCCCCGCTGTTCTGACCGGTCGGCGCCCATGAGTGCCAGCGCAGTCGCGCTGAAGAACTCCTGAAATATGTGTAAGCGCTCACTATCTGTTGAATCAATGAAAATTCACGGCGGGCAGGGGAAAATGTTGATTTTTGGCGGGGAATCCAACCGCTATCGCCGCTTGGCATCAACGGTGCGCTGAAGAACTCCTGAACCGCATGACCATGAATGGCACGCTGAAGAACTCCTGTAGCCAGAGCACCATGGGGATAAGGCCTGTGGATAAGCAGAGTTATCCACGCTGATCTACTCCTGAACTAATTGTCGTTCAAATTCAACATGTTGAGATTTATTCCCCGGTTATCCACGCTGATCTTCTCTTGCCAGCCTGCGCTGATCTACTCCTGAAGAAGGGCCTGATATTCTGCTGGAAACCATTGTGCGACAAGGATTTCGGGGAATTGCCCGGGAAGCCCCCTGTAGTTAAAGATGTTTACCTATATGTTTACCCTGTAGTTCACCTGGCTTCGCCCGTGGATAACGCTGCGCGTTAGCCCACCGGCAATGCCAGGCAACGATCCCCTTTTATGAATAAAGGGGAAAGTCAAAACCGAGCCGCCAAACCGGCACGGGAACAGGATAAAGTGCCGGAAAAGACAACTTCGCCATGGCCGGACAGCAAACCGCTATGGCTCCGTGACTACCGGCGAGGAGATTCGCCGCAGGGCAGGGCAGATTCAAGCTGGGCAACCGAGTTGCACAGCGTCGCCACCGCTTGCTGAAGCTCCTCGAACAAGGCGCCGGCTTCCGGTGTGCCCTCATGCAATGCCGTCTCGAGGCGACCGGCCAGACGGGCGACATCGTCGGCCTTGAGATAGCCGGCGACGCCGCGCAGATCGTGGACCAGCTTGATGGCGCCAGACCGATCGCCAGCCGCGAACAACTCGCGCGCCCGGCCGGCATCGCCACCATGGTGGTTAACGAACTGGCGCAACAGGCCGGCATAGGCAGTCGGATCGCGACCGAGAGTGGTTCGCCGGGCGGCGGCCAAGTCGAGGCCGGGCAGTTCTTCAGTTTCCGCCAACGATGGCGTCAACTCCACCGGTGCGCGGGAATCGGGCGGTATGGCGCTCAGCACGCACAGCAGGTCATCGACATCGACGGGCTTGACGATATGCCCAACCATGCCGGCCTGACGGGATTTCTCGCGGTCCTCGGGACGGGCATGGGCGGTGACCGCGATGATGGGCAGCTCGCCGCGGCCCGGTATGCCGTGGATGGCGCAGGTGGCTGCGTAGCCGTCGAGGACCGGCATCTGGATGTCCATCAGCACGGCGTCGAAACGGGCCTCGGGCACGCTCAGCATGTCGACGGCGATCTGCCCGTTGGCGGCGATCGTGACCTCGGCGCCGGCTCGGGTCAGTATCTGTTCGACCATTTCCTGATTGAGCTCGTTGTCCTCGGCGACCAGCAGCCGCAGGCCGGCCAGCCGCCTGTCCTGGCCAACGGGCAGCGGCGGCAACTGCAGCGGCTCGCCGTTGTAGGCCTGGCGGACGGCGTCGAACAGGGCGGCCGGGGTCAGCGGCTTGGTGACGATACCGTCGAGGTAAAGATCGTCACCCGCGGCGACGGCCTGCGCCAGTTCGCTGGCGGGAACCATGAGGACGACCAGCGGCAGGCCGATCTGCGGCCGTTCCCGGGCCAGCTTGAGCATCTCCAGGCCGTTGATGTCAGGCATGTGCCAATCGAGCAGCAGCAGGTCGTAGCCGCTTCCCCCGGCCGAGCAGGCCTCGAGCGCCGCCAGGCCGGCGGTAGCGCAGTCGAACGCGGTTGCCTGCCAGCCGAAGCCGGCGCAGGTGCGCCGCAGGATGTCGCGGGCCAGTGGGTGGTCGTCGACAATGAGGATGCGCAAGGCGGGCAGGCTGTCGGCCGGAACCGGCGCGGCCGCCTGGGGCGGCAGATCGAGGGTCACCGTGAAGCTGAACTCGCTGCCCTGCCCCGGTTCGCTATCGACACCGAGACGGCCGCCCATGGCATCGACCAGCCGGGCGCTGATTGACAGGCCGAGGCCGGTTCCCCCGTACTTGCGGCTGGTCGACGAATCGGCCTGGGTGAATACCTTGAAGATGTGGCCGAGCTTTTCGGGGGCAATGCCGATGCCCGTGTCGCGCACCGCGAACTGCAGGGTAGCCTGGCCGGCCGGCCCGGCAAGCAGGCGCACCGAGATCACGATGGTGCCGCGCTCGGTGAATTTGACGGCGTTGCTGCACAGATTGAGCAGGATCTGCTGCAGGCGCAGGGAATCGCCGATCAGCGTGTCGGGAATGCCGGGTGCGATGTCGAAGAAGGCCTCGATGTCCTTGCCGCGAATACCGCCGGAAACCACCGCGGCGGCCGCCTGGAGGACAGGGTTGAGCGCGAAGGGCGCCTGCTCGAGCTGCAGCGAACCGGCCTCGATCTTGGAAAAGTCGAGAATGTCGTCGATCAGCGTGCGCAGCACCTGGGCGGCATTCTGGATCTTGTCGGT